>NZ_JBFUIU010000189.1:0-13030 GCF_056401695.1 Variovorax sp. P4_D9 | reverse complement strand
GTGCTGGAGCGCGCCACGGCGGCATCCTCGATCACGCCTTCTTCAAGCATGCGGGCCAGGAACTCGTCGAAGGCCGCCGGGTGGTGCACATCGTCGGCGCCTGCGCTTTCCATCAGCACGTTCATGGCGTGACGGCCCGGCAACGGCGCGCGCAGACCCTTGACCTTCTCCATCATGAAGTCGAGGTAGCTGGGCCACATCACCTCGAAGGCCGACACGCCTCCGGGCAGTTCCGCCTTCGCGCGCTGAAGCAGCGTGGTCACCGCTTCGTAGTTCGGCAGGCCGCACCAGGCGGTGGACACCGACCGCGGCTGCGGATGCAGCTTCAGCACCACGCGCGTGACGATGCCCAGCGTGCCTTCGGCGCCGGCCAGAAGGTGGCGGAAGTCGTAGCCGGTGTTGTTCTTCACCATCTTGTGCAGGCCGCCGACCACGCTGCCGTCGGCGAGCACCGCCTCGATGCCCAGCACCTGGTCGCGCATGGTGCCGTAGCGGATGACTCGGTTGCCCCCGGCATTGGTGGAAAGGTTGCCGCCAATGGTGCAGGTACCGCGCGCGCCCAGGTCCAGTGCGAACAGGAAGCCGGCTGCCTCGGCGGCTTCCTGCACCGCCTGCAGCGTGCAGCCGGCCTGCGCGGTGAGCGTGCCGGAGATCGCATCGACCTCTTCGACTGCATTCATGCGCTCCAGGCTCACCGCGACTTCGTCAGGACCGCAGCAAGCGCCGCCAGCAAGGCCTGTCAGCCCGCCCTGAGGAACCACTGGCTGCCCGAACTCGTTGCAGATATGCAGCATGCGCGCCAGTTGCTCGGTGCTGTATGGCCGCATCAGAGCGCGCGGCACACTGGCCGGCACGCCGCTCCAGTCGCCGTGGCGCCGGTCAGGGATGGCTGGTCCGGTGGCTACGAGATCGGTGCCGAGCGCCTGGACCAGGGCATCGACGGCTTGTTCATTGCTCATGTTGGAAAGGTCTTTCGTCTGGAAGGTCAGGACCGGGCAGCCTGCATCGCCTCGGCGAAGCCACGTGCGGCGAGGCCGATGTCATTGGCGACAACGGCCAACTCGTAGCCCTCGGCGAACGCCTGCCGGGCGGCGACAGCGTCGGAGGTGAACAGGCCGCAGGGGAGGCCCTGCCGGTGGGCGATGTCACGGATGCCCGCGCAGCAAGCCTTCAGTTGCTCGGCGCTGGCATCCGGCATCGACAACTGCAGGTCGCCGGTGCCGATGAAGATGAAGTCGATGCCTTCGACGGCGCAGATCGCCTCGGCATTCTGCGCACCCAGCGCGGTCTCGATCATCGCGCCCACAGCAACGTGCTGGTTGACGGCCAGCATGCTGTCGATGCCGGCCAGCAGCGGCCGCACGCCGCCGCCGGAGCGCCTGCCCTGCGGCGGGTAGCGGCTGGCGCCGGCCAGGACGCGCGCGTCGTCCGCGCTTTCGACCAGCGGCGCCATGACCGCGGCCACGCCCGCATCGAACGCAGCACCGACTGCCGTCGCAGAAAAATCCGCCGTACGCGCGATGACGGAAGTGCGCGCCCCCGCGATGCCCGCGGCGGCCTCGAGCGGCCCGCGCTCCCACAGCCCATGCTGGAGGTCGACCACGATGGCGGCCGGCGCCGACTGGGCAGCGATTTCGGCCAGCGCAGCGCTGCCGAGGGCCAACCACACCAGGGGCAGAACAGCGCCGCGTTCCAGCCGAAGCTTGAAGGGGTGCTGGAAGGGTGGTGCTTGCGAGTTCATGGGTAGAAGCGCTCCACTGCTTTCGCCCCGGCCACCGCGGCCAGGAGTCATGGTTAAAGCGGTTGACAACAGTATATTGTTCGTGCCACATTAAAGTCAATGTCCTTTAAGCCTCAACTAAATTGGAACTCACTGGCGAAGCACGGAAGCGGCTTCTACAGAGGGACAAACGCGTTTCTCGCTCGTTGCAGCAATCATTGCTGGCGGTTCGAGAACAAAAATCAGGTTTCGAATCGACATCAAACCGTATACGGAAAATAAGCGTGGCTCGCTCGACTTCCCCTTTGAAGGACTTGCCCGAAGCGCAGCCGCAGAGCCGCCAGAGCCTGAGCGCCATCGCCTACGACGCCCTGCGCAGCCGGCTGCGCACTGGCCTTGTAACGCCGGAAGATCGCATGGTGGATCTCGAGATCGCGGCGCAGTTGGGCATGTCGCGTATGCCCGTTCGCGAGGCCCTGCTGCAACTCGTGGCAGAGGGCGTCCTGGTCAGCACCGCGCGCGGCTATCGCATCCCCACCTTGGATCCGAAGGACGTGATGGAAGTGTTCGAGCTGCGCAAGTTGCTGGAGCCGCGTGCCGCAGCRCTCGCCGCCCGCGACCTGTCGCGGGCCGGCATCTCGCAGTTGAGCGCAGCGCTGAGTGAGGCCAAGGCCGCCCAGGCCTCGGAGGATTTCCCGCGCCTGTTCCGCGCCAACGTGGATTTCCGTGAGACCTGGCTGGGCGCCGTGCGCAACAAGCGGCTGGCGGCGGTGATCATGCGCTGCTCCGACCAGGTGCTGACCGTACGGATGTCCACCTTGCGTGGGCCCGGGATCCATCCGGTCGTGGTCGCCGGGCTGCAGGAACTGTACGCGAGCCTTTCACGCCACGACTCGGTCGCGGCCCATGACAGCATGTTCAGGTTCGTGCTGGCTGCAGAGAGCGCCTACGCAGCCCTGAGCGAAACGAGCAAGCCATGAACTCCGTCCATAGGTCGCACCACGCACCGCCGCTGCACGACAGTTCTCACTCCCCGTCCCTCCCCTTCACTCAGAAGAGAAACGCACCATGACAGATTTCCAGTTCCCGCGCCCCCAGGATGCCGAACTCCAGCGGGCGTTGCAGGACCCGGCCCGACGCCATCTGCTGCTCGGCGCACTGGCTGCCGGTGCGGGCTCGCTCCTGCCGTGGCAGATGGCCGGCGCGCAGACCGTGGACAAGTCCACCCTGGCGATCGCCTACCCGGTGGACGTGCCGACGTGGGACCCGAACGCGCTGTCCATTCCCAACATCCAGAACCTTTATCAGTCGGTCTTCGATTCGCCGCTGCGCTACTCGCCGCAGTTGAAGCTCGAACCGCGCCAGGTGAAGGAGTGGAAGTGGCTCGACAACAAGGCCACCCGCCTCGAGATCACCCTGCGCGACGACATCCTGTTCCACGACGGCACGCGCCTGACGATGGACGACGTCCGCTACAGCCTGGCCGAGCGCGCCAAGGCCGACAAGAAGCTGCTGGTCGGCGGCATGCTCAACACCTTGAGCGACATCGAGGTAAGTTCGCCGACCAAGGGCGTGATCGTGTTCAACCGGTCGACACCGGCCGCTCCGATCTACCTGGCCTTTCTTGCCGTCTACGTGGTGCCCAAAGCCTACATGGAGAAGGTGGGACCCGAAGGTTTCAACGCCAAGCCGATCGGGGCCGGCCCCTACCGGATGGTGGAGCACCAGCGCGGCTCGCGCATCGTGCTGGAGGCCTTCGACAAGTACTGGGGCGGCGCGCCCCCGATCAAGCAGGTGGTGTTCCAGATCGTGCCGGAAGGCTCGGCGCGCGTCGCACTGGCCGAGTCCGGGCGGGTCGGTATAGCCACGCAACTACCGATGCGCGAAGTGCAGCGCCTGGCGTCGAAAACCGGCATCGTGACGAAGGTCTATCCCGTCTCCGAGGTCTACATGATCCGGATTCCCAACTACGTGAAGCCGATGGACAACGACCGCGTGCGTGCGGCCATGCACCTGTCCATCGACAAGGCGGCACTCTCCAAGGCTTTCTACGGCAGCGTCGCCAAGCCGCTGTCGGTCATGACGCCCGAAGGCACGCCCTCTTACGTGCCCGATTTCCACTTCCCCTACGACAAGAACAAGGCCATCGACGAACTGAAGGCCGCCGGCTTCAGCCCTTCTAACCCGGTGTCCTTCACGCTGCTGTCCACCAACGGCGTGTTCCCGAACGACTACGACATGGCGCGCGCCATCACTGGCATGTGGAAAGCGGTGGGCATCAACGCCACCATCGAGGAAACCACGCCGGCCAAGCTGGTCGAGGCGGCCCAGAACGGCAAGCTTGCGGGCCCCCTCCTCTACAGCTGGGTCAACAGCACCGGTGACCCGGAGAACTATGCCGGCCGCATCTTCGACCCGCGTCTTCGCTTCTCGACCTGGAAGGACATGTCGCTGGCCCCGCGCATCGATGCCCTGATGACCGAAGTCGACGAGGCCAAGCGCATGGCCGGCTACAAGGCTCTGAACGTCGAATCGTCCCAACAATCCTGGGCCATCCCGCTGCTGCAGGCCGTGGCCACCGTGGCGTATTCGTCGGCGCTGCAGCCCACCCTGTTCGACAACGGCTACATCCTGCCGGCTGACATGAAGTACCGCTGAACCGGCCTCGCCCCCCTGACAGACTGCGCGCAGGTTCCACAACATGTTCCAGATCATTTCCGCGATCGTCCTGCGCCGGCTGCTGCTGGCCATCCCGACCCTGCTGCTGTTGTCGCTGGTGGTGTTCGTCGTGCTGCGCATGCTGCCGGTGGATCCGCTGGCGATGCTGCTGCCTGCATCGGCCACGCCAGCGGATGCCGCGGTGCTGCGGGAGCAGCTCGGTTTCGACAAGCCCGTGCCGCAGCAATTCCTCATCTGGCTGTGGCAGGCATTCAACGGCAACCTGGGCACCTCGATCAACTTCCGCCAACCGGTCGCCCACCTGATGCTGTCCTCGCTGCCAGCGACGCTGGAGCTGACGCTGGCCGGCCTGCTGCTTGCGCTTCTGATCAGCGTGCCGGGCGGCGTCTTGGCCTACGCGCTCTACCAGCGCCGGCGCGAAACCGTCGCGGACCTCGCGGTGGCGTTGATGCAGTCGATCCCTTCCTTCCTCTGGAGTCTGTTGCTGATCCTGGCTTTCGGCGTGCTGTGGCCCGTGCTGCCCTTCAGCGGGCGGGTCGGAGAAGGCGTTGTGCTGCCCGACATCACCGGCTTCGCCGTCATCGACCTTCTGCTGGTAGGGCGCTTCGATGCCTGGCTCACGGCGCTGTCGCACCTGCTGCTGCCGGCGCTGGCCCTGGCCCTGGGCTTCGCGCCGCTGGTGATCCGAGTGCTGCGCTCCAGCCTGATCGACGCCGCAAGCGAGCCCTACGTGGAAGCGGCACGGCTGCGCGGGCTGTCGGAAACGCGCATCGTGTGGCGCCACATGCTGAAGAACGCGGCGCTGCCCACGATCACCATGATCGGCGTGCAGTTCGGCTTCCTGTTCGGCGGCGCATTGCTGGTGGAAATGATCTTCGGCTTCCCTGGCGTTGGGAACCTGATGGTGCAGGCAGTGAAGGGCAACGACCTGCCATTGATCCAGGGCATTGCCCTGATCTTCTGCGTGCTGATGCTGGCGATCACGGTGATCGTCGACGTTCTGTATGCCGTGTTGAACCCGCGACTGAGAACGCTATGACCGCGACTGCCATGATGACCTCGCCGGCCCCGACTGCCGTCTCCGTTTCCGTCACCCGCGGCGCGTTGCGCCAGTTGGGTCGCCAGCCGCGTGTGTGGGTGGGCGGGGGCATTCTTCTGGTGGTGCTGTTGTTGGCCGTGTTCGCGCCCTGGGTGGCGCCGCACGACCCACTGGAACAGGACCTGCTGCACATGCTGACGCCGCCGATGTGGGCGTCGGGGGGCGACGCCGCTTTCCCCCTCGGGACCGACGGCCTGGGTCGCTGTGTGCTGTCACGCGCCATCTACGGTTCGCGCGTGGCCTTGACCGTGGCCGTCGTCGCGGCGCTGGGCTCGATGCTGCTCGGAAGCACCCTGGCAATGCTGGGGGGCTACTTCGGCGGCGTGGTGGATCGCGGCATCAGCTACGTGGTCGACCTTTGGATGTCGTTCCCACCCGTGGTGCTGTCGCTGATCCTGCTGGTCGGCCTCGGCACAGGCGTGGACAAGGTGATCCTGGCGGTGGTGCTGGTGGACTGGACGCGCTTCTGCCGCGTGATCCGAGCCGACGTGCTGGTCACCCGCCGCCGCGACTATGTGCTGGCGGCTCAGTTGCTGGGCTTCAGCCATCTACGCACCATGCTGCGCGAGGTGCTGCCGGCGGTAGTGCCGCTGATGATCACGCTGTTCTCCATCGAGATGGGCATCGCCATCGTGGTGGAGGCGACGCTGTCCTTTATCGGCCTTTCGGTGCCGGCGCAGGTCACCACCTGGGGGCAGATGCTGGCGGACGGCCGCACCGACATGCAGAGCGCCGCCTGGGTGATGCTGGTGCCGGTCGCCTGCATCATCCTCACGGTGCTGGGCTGCAACCTCTTCGGCGACGGTGTCCGAGTCGCGCTGGACCCGCGGCTGCGCCTGCGCAGCGAATGACATGCTCAGCATCTCCAATCTCACATTGACGGCCCGCCTCGGCGGCGCGAAGGTCGACTTGTTGCGCGACGTCTCGCTGACGCTGGAACGCGGCAAGGTCCTCGGGCTGGTAGGCGAGTCCGGCGCCGGCAAGAGCATGATCGGCCGTGTGATCGCCGGCCACACCCCGGCTGGCTTCGAGATCACGCGCGGCGACATCAAGTTCGACGGCCTGGACCTGCTGACGCTAGACACCAAGACTTGGCGCCAACTGCTCGGCCGGCGCATTGCTTTCGTGCCGCAGGAACCGCTGACCGCGTTGAACCCGGTGCTGACCATCGCCCAGACCTTCGACGAGCACCTTGCGCACCTGGGCGTGCCGCCCAGAGGGCGGCAGCTTCTGATGCTGCAGCAGTTGGAATCGGTGCATCTGCCGAAGCCCAACGAGTTGGCCGAGCGCTACCCGCACGAACTCTCGGGCGGCCAATGCCAGCGCGTGCTGATCGCGATGGCTTTCGTGGCCAACCCGGCGCTCATCGTGGCCGACGAGCCGACCACCGCGCTGGACGTCGTCAGCCAGGCCAACGTGCTGCAGCTGCTTGCCGAGCAGAGGCGCATTCACCACACGGCGATGCTGCTGATCACGCACGACCTGCGGCTGGCGGCCCACGTGTGCGACGACATCGCCGTGTTCTACGCGGGCGAGCAGGTCGAATACGGACCCGCGCGCGAAGTGCTGCGCCGCTCGCGCCACCACTACACCTGGGCGCTGGACCACGCCACGCCCGACGTGCATGGGCCGCAGCGCCTGCTGCCGACCCTCGGCGGCCAGATGCCGGGCGTCGCGGCGCTGGGTGCCATCGCGGGCTGTCGCTTCGCCGCGCGCTGCCCGCAGCGGCAGCCTGCCTGCACGCAGCAGCCGCCCGCCCTGGTCGAGCAGGCCGCCGGGCACTGGGTCCGCTGCATCGCGCCTCGGGAACTCACGGCGAACCATGCGCCCGCCGACGACAGCCGCAGTGGGGCTTGGAAAGCGCCGAGCGGCGACCCCGCTGCGCCGCCGCTGGTGGAACTCCAGGACGCGACGCTGCGTTACACCGCGCGCCGGGGCTTGCTGGGTCGGCGCAAGGTGCACAACGTAGCTGTCAACCGGCTCTCGCTGAAGGTGCAGCCCGGCGAGTTCGTCGGCATCGTGGGGGAAAGCGGCAGCGGCAAAAGTTCGGTGGCACGCCTGATCGTCGGCGCCGAGTCGCTCACCAGCGGCCGGCTACTGGTGGAAGGGCAGGAACGGTCGAACGCCCACGCCCTGCGGCTCACGCGCGAGCAAGTGCAGATGATCTTCCAAGACCCACACTCCGCGCTGAACCCGCGCCGCTCGGTGTTCCGGCTCCTGACCCAGGCCTACGAGTCCGACCAGATGGCGGCGAAGCTCGAGCGCAACCCGCGCGAGCAGCATGCCCGCCAGCTGCTGAACGACGTCGGAATGCCGGAGGACGCGCTCACGCGCTTTCCAAGTCAGCTTTCGGGCGGGCAGAAGCAGCGCGTGAACATCGGTCGGGCTTTGTGTGTGATGCCCAAACTGTTGGTGGCGGACGAAATCGTTTCCGGGCTCGACGTGTCGGTGCAGGCCCAGGTCCTGAACCTGCTGATCGAACTGGGGCGGCGCCACGGCATCGCGCTGGTGCTGATCTCGCACGACCTGTCGGTCGTTCGCTACCTGTGCTCGCGCGTGATCGTCATGCAGCGTGGCGACGTCGTTGAGGAGGGCCAGACCGAGACGGTATTTTCCAGCCCACGGCATCCCTACACGCGCTCGCTGCTCGCATCCGTGCCGCCGGCGGACCCATCGGTCGCCTGGCCGCCTGCGCTAATAACGCAGTGAGAGAGTCCGGCTGGTTCCGACGCACCGTAGACGCAAAGGTCTGAGTGCCAAGTTGCTGGATGATCAGATACTCGTTTCGGAGCGGAGAGCAGCCCTCCAGCCGGTCGACATGGATGTCAGCAACCAGTCTGGAGCACGCGTTCCAGCCTGGAGATTGAACTAAGACTGTCCGCCAGTTGCGGACATTGGCGACCCATGCAAATTAACTGTTTCGCCGCACCGTGAGCGGACCAGATCGCCTAGATCTAGCCAGAGCGACGTGCGTCTCTGTTCTTGTTCATACGGAAGCTTCAGTTCGGCTGGATCGCAGTGCCCGCGGACTGCCTCCCAAATGTCGACGGCACCACCTGCTGAACGCCGTGGCGTCCCCAAACCCCAGCCACGCGGCGATGTCGGCCACCGGCATCTGGCCCAAGAGATACTGTCTCCCCAGCTGGCGACGAACTTGCTGCAGCAGTGAGTCATACGTCAAACCTTCACGCTGAAGAATCCGGTGCAGTGTGCGTCGGTGCACGCCCGACGACGCCGCAACGTTCTCGGCGGAGCAATGGCCTGTCGGTAGTGCCGCGAGAATGGCCTGCCGCACCCGCGCGGCGTCCAGCGCGGCAGACATGCGTGCCTGGTGCACAACTCCGGTTAGCCCATTGAACCCGGCGTCTGCCAATGGAATCTCGCGATCCAGGTCGGCGATGCGCAAGCCCACTGCGTTCCATGGAGCGGAGAAGGTCAAGGGACATTCGAAGAGCCAACTGTGGGTGGTGATGTCCTTCGGCCTGGGGTGGATGAACTGGGCGTGCAGTGGCCGCCAGGTACTTCCAAGAAAGAGCCTCAGCAAGTGCAGCATGCCCGCCAGGGCCGCCTCCGCGCCCTGGCGAATTTCAGGCTCGCCGTCGGGATCGACGACCATACGGAACTCGGCCCAGCCCGGAGCTTCTTCCAGACTCAAGTCGACGCAGGTGCTGTGGAAATTCAGATGCGCAGCCATATCTTGCAGCGCGGAGCGCACCGTTGGCTGCTCGCGCATGCGCAAGCCGAGGTCGCCCAGATAGGAAAGGCGCCGGCGTTCCGGCAGCATGAGCCCGAAATCGGGTCGGCCCGCCTCCTTCGCAGAGAGTTCGAGCAAGCGGAAAACCTTCGCCGCACGCAGCTGCCGCTCCGGCTGACGCGCATCGCTGAGCGTAAGACCGACCTGCCGCAGCATTCCGGGCGGGTCAAGCCCGCAGCCGCGAGCCAGGCTCTCATAGCCGACGAGGATGGCGCTGCGCACAAACAACGGCTTTCGTGAAGAGGAAGCGCCAAGCATGGCACAGAATGTCAGCAATGTGGCACGAAATGTCAAGTCACTCTAACCGTCTCCCAGCACACTGATGTCATGACAGGAGCCAACAGGATGACTAGCTTTATTGCCTACGCCATGGGACGGCGCTTGCTGCTCGCCATGTCCGCAGCCCTCATGGCCGCAAGCGCGCTCGCGCAGGACTACCCGTCACGTCCGGTCAGAATCGTCCACCCCTATCCCGGCGGTCCAGTGGATGCATCCACCCGCGTGCTCGCCGAGCGTCTGTCTGCAATGTGGAAGCAGCCGGTGCTGGTCGACCCGCGGCCGGGCGCCAATGAGATCATTGCGGCCGACCTCGTCGCAAAGGCGCCGGCCGACGGCTATACCTTGTTCATCGGCACCGAGTCCACCTTCGCGAACAACGCCTATCTTTTTTCCAAGATGCCGTACGACCCGCTGCGTGACTTGGTGCCCGTCTCCCAGCTTTACGACATTCAGTTTGGCCTGATCGTGAACGGCAACCTGCCGGCGCGCGACATGGCGGAATTCGTGGCGCTCATGAAGAAGGAGCCCGGCAAGTACAACTACGCGTCGACCGGCGCAGGCACGGCCCTTCACCTTGGCATGGAAAGCCTGCGGCAGGCCACGGGCATACAGATCACCCATGTGCCCTACAAGGGGACGCCCCAAGTGATTCAGGACATCCTTGGCGGCACGATCGACGCAGCCATGGGCAGCACGCAGATCGCCGCGCCATACGCGGCCGACGGCCGGCTGCGCATGCTGGCCATCAGCGGCGCCGAACGCCAAAAGATCATGCCTTCGGTGCCAACATTCACAGAGGCAGGCTTCCCACAAGTGGACGTGCGCACCTTCGTTGGACTGGCGGTGCCCGCCGGCACACCCGACGCGATCCAGACCCGGTTGCAGGCGGACTTCGCGACCGTGCTAAGGAGCGCGGAATTCCGCCAGAAAGTGCTCGAGCCCAATGGCTATGACGCCGTGACCAGCACGCCCGCTCAATTCCGCGAATTTCTGGCACGCAAGCGTCCACAAGTGCAACAGCAGATTCGCGCCCTTGGCGTGAAGCTGGATTGAGGAGACCCAAAATGCTGGTACGACATGACCACCCTGCCTCGACCAGCGACCTGGCGTTCACCCAGGCCATGGTAAAGAACGTCCAGTTCGGAAGCGCCTACCGCGAAAGCGGAAACGTTGCCGCGATGCGAGCCGCCACCGAGCGTCTGTTGTCGATGCCATTCGTTCGCGGCGTGGCCGATGGGCTGCGTCCGCAGCCGGACGTGATTGATGGAGTTCCCGGCGAATGGCTCTCGCCCGAGACGACGATGCGCGCCGGCACGCTTGTGTTCTTCCACGGCGGGGGCTACGTGCGAGGCAGCCTGGCGCTGGGCCGCTCGAACGCGGCGGAACTTGCCGCACGCACCGGCATGCGGTGCTTTTCGGTGGACTACCGGCAGGCGCCGGAACATCCATTCCCAGCGCCTGTGGAAGACGCCGTCGCTGTTTGCCGTGCCCTGGGCAATGCCGACGCCGACCCCTTGCTGCTGGCCGGGGAATCGGCGGGTGGCGGAATCGTCGTGGCGGCCGCGATGCGCCTGCGTGAGGTGAGTAGTCCGCTACCAGCAGCGCTGGTCGCGATCAGCCCATTCTTCGACATGACCCAGTCCGGCGAAAGCTGGGACACCAACGCAACGAACGACATCGCGACCCGCCCGATGGGCCGCCAACTGGTGGAACTCTACATGGGCAACTCGGACTTGCGGGACCCGCTCGCCTCGCCTCTCTTCGGCCGATTCGACACGCTGCCGCCCTTGCTCATTCAAGTGGGTGGAAACGAGGCGCTGCTCAGCGAGGCGTCAGAACTCGCGGAACGCGCGTCAGCGGAGGATGTGAGTGTGACGCTCGAGGTGTTCGAAGGCATGCCTCACGGCTTCATCAAGTACCGGCTTGATGCCGCGACGCTGGCGCTCGAKCGAGCTGCAAAGTGGTTGAATCGATTCTCGCCAAGACTCGCGCTTTGATAAATGAGGCTTAGTTGTTCTCGCAATGTTCGATGAGCGGCACTGCGCCGCGCCACAGCCAACGGCCCAGCCAACTTGAAAGATGGCTTTGGGCTGGTCCTGCCGGTCGCCGTCGACCGCTGGATGGCAGCAGCGCAGCGGTTGCTGTCGTTCCCCGCCGCTCGGCGAACTCACGCTGTGACGCCGAGTGCGGTCATTCAGGCGCCGCGAGGATCTCAGAATCTACGACCGGTTCCAAGGTATTACAGACATCGCCCGAGCTAGCTCGGAGCTAGCTCTACCCGCTCACCGACTGCGCCATCCCAGTATTGAAGCCCGATCGAACGGCCGCTTCACGTCGCCGGAGTGGTAGTCCGGGCCCTCTGCCGTCATTCAAGGTGTGTTTCCCGGAAGGTCGGCAAAGCAGTGAAACCGGTCGTCGTCCTCTGGCATACATGGCTGTACCAGTTTTTTGGCGCCGGACAGCGCGCCCCCGCCGTTCTGCCGGCATGTGACTTGCTGAAAAGCGCATACCAGCTCTGTGGGAGCGATGGCTTCTTCGGGGCAGGCCCGTCACTAAACTGGCAACACCGAGCAAGACGAGCGCGCTTCGCGCCGGAAACGGAGACCATGAACGACCTGACCCAACTCAACTACGAGCTGAACAACTTTGTAGCCACCCTCACACTCAACAGCCCGCCGGTGAATGCGCTCACGCGCACGCTCAACGACGAACTCACGCTGGCGCTCGACCGCATCTCCGAGATGGACGAAGTGCGCGTGGTCGTGCTGACCGGCGCTGGAAAGGTGTTCTGTGCCGGTGCCGACCTCAAGGGCCGCGCGTCGGTCATCAAGGGGCCAGGCGACCTACCCGCGCATTCGCGCCGCACGCGTGAATGCTTCCATGCGATCCGGGAGTGCGCCAAGCCAGTGATCTGTGCGATCAATGGCGCCGCGTTGGGCTCCGGTGTAGCGATGGCCGCCTCCAGCGACATCCTGATCGCATCGGAAAAGGCATCGCTCGGCTTGCCCGAAGTCGACGTGGGGCTGCTCGGCGGCTGCCGTCACGCGATGCGTTTGTTCAGCCATTCTCGCCTGCGTCGCATGATGTTGACTGGCATGCGCGTGCCGGGTGCGGAGCTCTATCGCCTTGGCGTCATTGAAGAATGCACGACGCCGGAGGACCTGATGCCCAAGGCGCTGGAGATCGCGGCCACTATCGCGTCCAAGAGCCCGGTGTCGACGCGCATGGGCAAGCACACGCTGAACGTGATCGAGGACATGAGCTTGCGCGACGGCTATCGCTACGAACAGGACATGACAGCGCTGATCGGCAAGACAGATGACGCCAAGGAAGCGCAGCGCGCTTTTGCGGAGAAGCGCACCCCGGTCTTCACGGGACACTGAGCCATGGCGGCTGCTGATTCACGCATGCCTCCCAGCGTGCAAGGCCACCTGTATCCGACCCGGCGCGGGATGCTGCTGGCCGGTGCATCGCTCGGGCTCTCGGCGCTGGGCCTGCC
>NZ_JBFUIU010000188.1:0-13036 GCF_056401695.1 Variovorax sp. P4_D9 | reverse complement strand
GAGAACGGCGTCTTCGGAAGAAGAAGTGCGTCCGCCTGGGTGAAGGCAATGGCGCTGTAGCGGCGCTGCAGCGCGGGACGATACTTATTCATGACCGTCCTGTAGGCCGCTTCCGAAACCACGTGGGGTGCTCCAGGCACGACGAACTGAGTCCAGGCTCCCTTGAAGCTCTTGCCCAACCCTTTGTAGATCTGTTCGAACGACGCGGGAACGCCGTTTGCCGCAACGAACTCTCGAACCGCAGGCATCGTCTCGTGAAAGAAGATGGGCCATGCGACTTGATCTGCGAGTGCATTGAAGTCCGATCCGAGCTCGATCTCGACGACAACGGCCCCGGCGTCGGTGAGCTTGCGCAGGCTTTCCCTGAATGTTGCCTCCACGGCCGGATCGACCCCGGCCAGGTGTTGACGGGGTGCATATGCAAGCCGCACGCCCTTCAATCCGGCGGATGTCTTCAGCTTGGGTGATCCACTGCGCGTGACGATCGAGTCGAGCAGCATGCAGTCTGCGACGCTGCGAGCCAGCGCGCCCGTGGTGTCGAGAGTGCTGGAGATCGGCGCGACGCCGTTCGAAGGCCAACGCCCCGGCGTTGGCTTGAAGCCCACGACGCCGCACAGTGAAGCAGGCACACGGATCGAACCGACTGTGTCACCCCCCAGGGCCGCTGGCACGATGCGCGCGGCAACGGAGGCGCCCGCGCCGCTCGACGACCCGCCGGTGATGTGGTCGCGGTTGTGCGGATTCCTGGCTTGCCCATAGTGATCGTTGATGCCGGTCAGGCCGTAGGACATCTCGGCAAGATTGTTCTTGCCGAACACGATGCCGCCAGCGTTTTTGACGGCCGCTACCACGGCGGCGTCGTGGTCGGGTGTGAAGTTTTTCAAGACAGAAGTGCCGACGGTGGAAACCACTCCGCGGGTCAGGTAGCTGTCCTTCACACCGATAGGCAAGCCCAGCAGCGGCGCGGAGCGGCCCGCCGCGCGGGACTTGTCCGCCGCCCTGGCCGCCTCAAGAACGCCAGCCCGGTCTATCGTGATGAAAGCATTCAGATCAGAAAGACTCGAGGCTCGATTGAGCAACTGGGTGACGTAGCCTTCAGACGTCATCTCACCCGTTCGAATTGCCGCCGCCGCCGACGACAGATCCAGATCTTGCACGCCCCTGTCGRAAGCGTCTGCGGGCTGCACACTAACCAGCCCGGAGCCGGTCAAAGCTCCCGCGGCGGCGGCGCTCAGCAATTGACGTCTATTGATGGCCGCACGGGTGTTTGTTGCTTCGGAGAGGTGTTCATTCGATGGGTGATCTGTCGACATAAGCATTCCTTGCTTTAAGTGAGGTTGGCGCGTGCTGATAGGCGCGCGTGGGATCGGCACTGCCGATGACGCAATGAACTACTGGCGCACCTGGCACGTTATGCGGCAGAACTTCCACTCGCTCGATCCAGAGTGCCATCCATCCGACTGTGTCGGCCACCTTGCGCGTAGAGCTGAAAGCTCCGTGACTGGCCGGCGATGCATCTCGCAACCTCTAGCGATGACCCTTAGAGCTTCCGGACCTTGTGCACTGGCGTGCGGTTTGCATACTTACAATTGATCAGGAACGACTTGAAGGAGGTCTGGAATGCTGTCGATGGACAACACATCCGGTGTCGACGCCGAGGGCGGGTTCGACCTCTGGCATCTCGTGACGTGCCGGAACTTCTCGCTCTCCGAGTGTCAGTCGGAGTCCACGCAAGGGTTCCGTGCCCAGATCTCGAGCCGCGTTTTCGGATCTCTCGGGCTCAGTGCCGCATCATCCGGCGGCATCAGTTCGATCCGCATGACGCGCGGCCGAGCGCAGATCCGCAAGGACCCGCGGGAACACTTCATGCTCTATCTGGTTTTGAGCGGTCGCGTCGACATTGAGCAGAATGATCGGCAGGCGAGCGCCTTCACGGGAGATATGTTTTTATACGATCAGACGATGCCATTTAGCATGAATTTCCATGACAACAATCGCTCGATCCTGGTGAACATTCCTCGTCCATTGTTGGATTCGCGGTTGTCAGGTGTCAGCCGTTTCACCGGTCGGCGCATTGCGGGTGATTCGAAACTTGGTGCTCTCTCCAGTTCGGTCATACGCCAGATTGTCGATTTCGAGGTTCCATCGCGCGCTGACACCGAGGATCGGCTGATGCACGCGACGATGGACATCATCTCCGCGACGCTCGACGGCGCGCTGGGCGCCGAAGCCCAAGCCAATTTGGAGCAACATCGTCTTCTGCCGCAGGTGCAAAGGTATATGTTGGCGCACCTTCACGAACCAGGACTCGATATCGAGGCGATCGCCCGGGCGCAGAACGTTGCGCCAAGAACGCTGAGCCGCATTTTTGCCACTGAAGGCACGACTCCGATGCGATGGCTCTGGCGTCAACGGCTGGCCGCAAGCCACAAGCTCCTCTCGGGCGGCAGCGTGAACAACGTGACTGAGGCAGCCTTTAGCGTGGGATTCAGCGACGTGTCGCATTTTGGCCGGGCATTCAAGCGCGAGTTCGGTCGCTTGCCGCAAACGCTTCGCCGCCCCAAGGTTCAAGAGTGATGTGGAGAGGGAGGTCTCACGCCGTCATCTGGGCGCCTCATCTTCGTGCATGAATCTACACTTGAGAAAGCAGTCGAGGCGCATTCAATATCAGGATACTCAGGGCAGTTGGCAAGCGGTTGCGTTGAATGGTTCTAAGCTTTTTCACGTGGGCGAAGATGGGACGCGCGTTCTGAAACGCGGCTACATCGGACTGCGATTGAAGTTCTCAGGACCCGCGATGACAGCAGCAAGAAACAGATCGATTGAGAACTCGATCATGCGCTGTGTGTCGAGATTGCTGTCGGTGCGTGGAATGCGTCCGCCCAGGATGAGCGCCGCAACACCGTGCTCCATCGACCAGGCCGCATGCGACAGGTAATGGAGCTGCTCCTTATCCCAGCCGCTCTCAAGCGCCAGCTCGAATACCGAGTCCGAGAAGTACGAGTACGAGATGTTGCTCGTCGCTTCGACATCGCCGCGCACGAACTCCTGCAGTAGCCGAGGACCTGTCATAAGGTCGAACAGTCCGGCGTGCGTCTGGGCATAGCGCACGTAGCTCAGCATCATCTCGCGAGCCTTCGGCAGGGCGGGAAGGTGCCGCGCAAAGATTTCCTTGCGCTGCTCCGCAAGCTGCTTGAAGCCGCTGATGGCGATTGCGGCCAGCAACTCCTCCTTGCCTTTGAAGTGGCGCGACGGAGCCGCTTCGGAAACTCCAAGCCGGCGCGCGAGGGCGCGCAAGCTCAACTCGCTCGCCCCATTCTCTTCGAACATCCTACGGCCTTCCTCCACCAGGGCGTTGCGCAATCCGCCTCGCTCGTACGCCGGCTCGCGCAGCTGCGGCGGCAACGCTCGTGGCTTCCTGGCAGCGGTCCGTGAAGGGCTGCGGGTTTGTGTCCTTGATGCCTTGCTGGTCATCGCTGGGAGGCTCCTTGTAACTCGGCCGATCTTACAAGCGTGGGTCGCGGGAATACGACTTCCCAACATCGGGTTAACACTGATAACGTTCGCTGTTAACACCGTTATCATTTGCCGCAACGGTGCGATGGCCATCCCGGCGATGTCACCTCAAGGAGAAGATCGATGAGTTCGATTTCATACGAGAAGGACGGCGCCGTGGGCATCGTCAGCATGGCCAAGCCGCCGCACAACCTGATCGACAACGCGATGCTCGAGGAGCTTGCGTCCGTCTACGCAAGGGCGGTCGAGGAGGGATGCCGCTCCATCCTGCTGCGAAGCTCGATGCGTCACTTCTGCGCCGGCGCCGACCTCAACGTCCTGGCCTCGGAGCGCTGGGACCAGAAGGCGCTTGCAAGACTCTGGGCATCGCTGGAGGACGTGCCGGTTCCGACGGTCGCGGCGGTTCACGGCGCGGCCCTGGGCGGCGGCTTCGAGCTGGCCTTGATGTGCGACATGATCATCGCGGCGGACACGGCATCGTTCGGCATGGCCGAGGCCTCGCTCGGGCTGCTGCCGCTCCTCGGAGGCGTTCAGCGCGTGGTGCAGCGCGCAGGTCTGGCGCGCGGAAAAGAAATGGCCATGTTCGGCCGCCGTCACGATCCTCGCGCCCTCGAGCGCTGGGGCGTCGTCAACTTGGTGGCCGCAGAAGCGGAGCTTTCCAGCGTTGCGATGTCGTGGGCCAGGCAGCTTGCGGCCGGTGCGACGGTGGCGCTGCGCGGCATCAAGACGGTTGCGAACCTGTCGGCCCGCGGCGGCATCTCGGCCGCCGACGCGCGCCAGGAAGAGGTGAACACGTCCATGTGGAACAGCGCCGACCAGGCACGCGGTCTCGCAGCGTTCGTCGCCAGCGGGCCGGGCTCCGCTGTCTTCGAAGGAGATTGAAGATGAGCGCGCCACTTGAAGGCCTGCGGGTCATCGATTTCACCCGCGTGCTGTCCGGTCCCGGCTGCACCAAGGCGCTGCGTGACCTGGGTGCCGACGTCACCAAGATCGAACCGCCTGCAGGCGATGTAGGGCGCGCGGGCGTACCGCACATCGGCTCCATGTCGACGTACTATGCGCAGCAGAACGCCGGCAAGCGGAACATCAGCCTCGACCTGAACTGGCCCGAGGCTCGGGATATCGTCGCCAGGCTATGCGCCGACGCGGACGTCATCGTCGAGAACTTCCGTCCCGGAACGCTGGCGCGCTTCGGCTTCGGCTACGAAGACGTTGCGAAGTTCAATCCGAAGATCGTCTACGTTTCGATCAGCGGCTACGGTCAAACGGGCCCGTGGCGCAATCGACCCGCTTTCGCGCCGACAGTTCACGCGGAGACGGGCCTGACGGACATCCTTCAGAAGCACTACGAGGGCGCGATGGTCGAGATGCGCAACGACGCATGCAGCCACGCCGACGTCTACACGGGACTCCACGGGGTCATCGCCGTCCTGGCCGCGTTGCAGCATCGGTCGCGCACCGGCGAAGGTCAGTACGTCGACGTCTCGATGGCCGCGACGATGCTGTCGGCCAACGAACGCGCCGGGGCCCAGCTGTCGGGGCTGGAGGTCAACGACGAACCGTACGCACTGAGCGCGAACGAGTCTCCGATCTTCGAGCTGCCCGACGGTCGGCGCCTGACGATCGCGACGAGTCCGGTGTTCTCGCCGATGTTCATTCGGTACTGCTCGATGATGCGCCGCACGGATCTCCTCAAGGATCCGCGCTTTGCCACGGCAACCCTTCGAAAGCTCAATCTTCCGGCCTTAATGGCCGAGGTCAAGGCCTGGATCCTGACCTTCACCGACCTGGACCAGCTGCAGGCGCAAGTCAGCGAGGCGGGACTGGCGATAGGCGTCGTGCGCAGCACGCAGGATCTCGCGGATTCCGAGTGGGCGAGGGACTGGGGCGCGGTTGTCGAAGTCGCAGACCGTGAAGGCGGCACGGTGCGCATGCCTGGACCCCCATGGCGCTTCAGCCGCTCGGAGCTGCCGGCACCGGGCCTGCCCTACTTTCAGGGGGAAAGCAACGCCGAAGTGCTCGGCGAGCTAGGAGTTCCCGCCGAGCGAATCGAGACGCTGCGTATGCAAGGCGTGCTGCGCAGCCGCCGCAGCCCAGCCGGTGCGTTCGACTGAACACAGGGCGAGGCGAACAGATGCGCACGATCGATCAAACCCACGATGCCGCAGCGACAAGTTGGCTGGGGAGCGCGAACACCGCGCACACCGACTTTCCGATCCAGAACTTGCCGTTTGCCGTGTTTCGAAGGGCTGGGAGCCGCGAAGCGCTGCGTGGCGGCGTGGCCATTGGCGACGAGGTCGTGGACCTGGCCGCCCTGTGTGGAACGCCGTGCCTCGATGGCCTGGCGCTGCGAGCCGCGCAGTCTTGTGCCGCACCGGTGCTCAACGACTTCTTCGCCATGGGGCCAGCGGCATGGCGCACATTGCGGCGCGCACTCTTTGACCTCCTCGACAAAGATGCCGCCGCCGCCACGCCGTCGCACGTCCAGGCAGTCCGAGGCTGCCTGGTTCCGCAGTCCGAGGTCGAGCACGCGCTTCCGGTTCGCATTGGCGACTACACGGACTTCTACACATCGATCCATCACGCGCGAACGATCAGCCGTCTGCTGGACCCGAAGGGCGACGTGCCGCGGAACTTCCAATGGGTGCCCACCGCCTACCACGGCCGGGTGTCTTCCATCGGTGTGGCCGGGCAAAAGTTTCGGCGTCCGCACGGCCAGGCGCTGCGGGACGGAAGCACCACGCCCGAATACGGCCCCTCCAGGCGCCTCGACTACGAGCTCGAACTTGGCATTTATGTCGGCGCAGGCAATGCGCTCGGCGAGCCCATTGCGCTCTCGCAGGCTGAGGACCACGTCTTTGGCATCTCGCTGCTCAACGACTGGTCGGCGCGAGACATCCAGGCCTGGGAAATGGCGCCGCTCGGACCGTTTCATGCAAAGAACTTCGCGACCACCGTCTCGCCTTGGATCGTCACCATGGACGCGCTGGCCCCCTACAGGCAGCCTTGGACCCGCCCCGTGGCCGATCCGCAGCCATTGCCTTATCTGGAGAGCGTGGCTCATCGTGCAGGGGGCGCCATCGACATCCGCCTCGAAGTGTCGATCGAGACCCATCGCATGCGCGAGGCCAGGCTCCCCGCCGAGGCGATGTCACGCACCAGCTTCTCTCATCACTATTGGTCGATTGCGCAAATGGTCACTCACCACGCGGCCGGGGGCTGCAACCTGCAACCGGGCGATCTGCTGGGGAGCGGCACGATCTCCGGGCCCGAGCCGGCCGAAGCGGGCGCGCTGATGGAGCTTGCCCTTGCCGGCAAAAGGCCGGTGCAACTCAGCAACGGCGAGCGCCGAAGCTTCCTTGAGGATGGCGACGCAATCATCTTCCAGGGGTGGTGTGAGCGCCAAGGATTCAATCGCATCGGCTTCGGCTTCAACCATGGGCGGGTCCTCCCCGCGCTCTCGCAATCCGCGTAGTGCTCAGACCGCGCAATCTGCTTTCCCATTCGTCTCTTGTCCCTGATACCCACAAGGAGCTCATCATGAAGACCCGCAATCACGGTACAGGCCGCCTTGTCGGCTGGATAGTCGCTGCGGCGGCCCTGCAGCCCTTCGGCGTCGTTCAGGCGCAGGCGACTTCGTCGAAGCCGGTGGTGCTGCGCGTCGCCTATCCTGCCGGAGGACCCGCAGACGTCGCGGCGCGCAAGATCCAGGTGCCGCTGCAGTCGGCGCTCGGGCAGACAGTCATCGTCGAGAACCTGCCCGGCGCCGGCGGATCGATCGCCGCGGCCAACGTGCTGAACGCGCCGCCCGACGGCCAGACGCTGCTGGTGACGACCGGCAACGACATGATCCTGTCGCCGCTCGCGATGTCGCAGGTGAAGTACAAGCCCGAAAACTACCGGCTGCTGGCGACCATCCTGCCGACCGACTTCACGCTGGTGACGAGTGCCGAGCACGCCTTCGCCAATGTCGACGAGCTAATCGAGCATTCGAGGAAGGCAGGCAGCAAGGAGTTGACGGTCGGCAGCTGGGGCTACGGCTCGGCGCCTTACCTGGTGGCCGCGGACTTCGGCGCCGCTACGGGCGCGCGGCTGATGGACGTGCCCTACAAGGGCGCGGCGCCGGTCGTCCAGGCGCTGCTCAGCCGCGAGATCGACATGGCTTTCGTGCCGCTGGCACCCAATGTGCTGGAGCTGGTGCGCACGGGCAAGATCAAGGCGATCGGCGTGGCGAACACGAAGCGGAATCCCTTCCTGGCCCAGGTGCCCACGCTGAGCGAGGGCAAGTACCTCAAGAACTTTGTCTACAGCGCATGGGCAGCTGTCTTCATCCCCGCGGCGGTGCCCCAATCGGCAGCAGCCAGGCTCAGCAAGGACTTGGCAGAGATCGTGAAGGGCGACGAATTCCAGCGCTTTCTTCGCGATTCGGCCGCGCTGCCTGTCGAACCCATGACGCTCGCACAGGCCGATGCCTTCTATCAGCAGGAGGTCGAGAAGTTCCGCCGCATCGCCAAGCTCGTCAAGCTCGAACCACAGTAGCAGGAGTTTCCATGACCAACGCCCCCCAAGCACCGGACATCTCGGTGACGACCTCCGTCCTTCCCGTGGACCATGTGAAGATCACCACGCCGAAGCCCTATGCCGAAGTCAAGGCGGCGCTCGAATCCAGACTGGGCCGGCTCAACGACGCGATTCGGGATCTGTTGAAGAAGAACGAGATCGAAGCCGTCCGCGCCGCCTTGCAAAAGGCCGCCGGCGAAGATGGACTCGCCATCCACTACGTCGGCCCGCATGGAGACTGGCTGGCGCTGAAGGGCGAACGCAGGAAAGCCACCGCGTACCTGATCGGCAACGTGCTGTACGCCGTTGAGATGACGAGCATCGATCTTGCGGCCGGTCTTTATGCGCCACTGCGGGTGGTCCTCTATGAGAACCCGGAAGGCGGCTCGACCTTCGAGTACGACAAGCCATCGACGCAGTTCGGCCAGTTCGGGCAACCGGAGATCGACAGGGTGGCGGCGATCCTCGATGAGCGGCTTCACTCGGTCCTGATCAAGGTCGGCACGCCATGACCAGCGGCTGCTTGAAGATCCTCGCCTGGATCGGAACGGCTAGCGTGCTGGCGCTCGCCTCGCCGCTCTCGTCCGCACAGAGTTATCCCTCGCGGCCCGTCAGGATCGTCGTGCCGTACACCGCGGGCGGACCCGTGGACCAACTGGCGCGGGGCCTCGCAGAGCGGCTCGGCAAAACGGCGGGGCAACCGTTCATCGTCGAGAACAAGCCGGGCGGCAACACCATCGTGGCCGCTTCGATGGTCGCCAAGGCGCCGGCGGACGGATACACGCTGTTCATGGCCTCGTCCGCTAGCTTGGCGGTGAATCCCCTGGTCTATCGGAAGCTCGCCTACGACCCTGATCGCGACTTCGCACCCGTTTCCTTGGTCGCCACGGCACCGCTGGTGATGGTGGTCGGAAACTCCACACCGGCCACCCGTCTGAAAGAACTGATCCCCTACATCCGCAGCCGCGAAGGCGGCTTTGCATATGCCTCCAACGGCAACGGCAATCCGTTGCACCTGGCCTGCGCGCTCTTCGGATCAATGGCCAACGTCGACATGCTCCACGTGCCGTACAACGGCACCGCGCCTGCCTTGGCGAGCGTGCTCGCTGGCGACACGCAGATGACCTGCGACATCGTGCTGAGCTCGATGCCGCAGGTCAAGGCGGGGAAGCTCCGTCCGATCGGCATCGTGGGCCCTCGGCGCGTCGCGGCGCTTCCCAACGTGCCGACCCTGGCGGAGGAAGGGCTGCCCGGGGTCGATGCCGCGGTCTGGTTCGCGCTGGTGGCACCGGCGAGCACGCCTACCGAGGTCGTGACCATGCTGAATAAGGAAGTGGTCAAGGCCATCGAGGACCCGGCCATGAAGGCGCGTTTCAGCGCGATGGCAATGGAGCTCGGCAGCAGTTCGCCGCAGGACGTCGTTGACCTGACGAATCGGGAGCGCAGCAAGTGGGCGGCTGTCGTGCGCAAGTACGGCATCAAGGTCGATTGAGGCTCAGGCCAATGACCCCGACCACGTTCAAGATACAAGCGCCGGAGGAGTGCGTGATCGTCGGCGGATGCATTGGTCTGCACTGTATCCCGGCGGCGCAACAAGCCGACTACTACCGCGCGCAAAAATTCATGGCGATGCTCGGCCTCGTCTGCCTACCGGTGCTTCTTTTCATTTTGTACTGACAGAAACCTGAGGATCGAAGATGCCGTATCTACAACTGGACGTGAACGAGAGCTATTCGGTCGTATTGAAGAAGGAGCTGGMCGCGCGAATGAGCATGACCTATACATCGATGATGAGCGTGGATATCCGCCGCATCACCGTAGCTGTCAGGGAACTTGGCCCGGGAGGTGTCTGGCGCATTCCGGAAGCGGATGCAGAGCCCGCTCCGGTCTCACTGCTGATGCTCGACATCCGGCGAGGGCGATCCGCCGAGCTTCGGATGAAAGTTGCAAAGGCCCTTTGCGCGCATTGCATCGAGATACTGGGCCTGCGCGAGAACCGCCTGAATGTCGAGTTCACCCAGCACGATGGCGATGAGATGTACCACCCGACCCTTGGTGGCTATAGCCCAGACTGGAAGCCGGGCGAGGAGTGAAAGTCGGGCGTTGTCTCTCCGTCGTTCTMTCTTGCTCTATAGGACATCATGAACATTCTCGTTCTTGGCGCGGGCGCAATGGGCGGCTACTACGGGGCCAAGCTGCTCCAAGCAGGCGCAGACGTGACGTTCCTCGTTCGGCCATCGCGCAAGGTGAAGCTTCAGCGGGATGGACTCACCGTGCGGGGCGGACTTAGCGACTTCGCCGGGGCGGTGCGTACGATCACCAGGGACGACCTGAAGTCGCCGTTCGACCTCGTCGTGGTTAGTTGCAAGGGCTACGACCTGGACAGCGCCATCAGCGACGTCGAACCGGCAGTGGGGCCGCGCACTGGCATTCTTCCCTTGTTGAACGGACTGGCGCCCTACGACCGACTGGACGCCGTCTTCGGTCGCGACCGAGTTCTTGGCGGCGTTGCTTACGTGGCGACCGCGCTTAGAGCCGAAGGTGTGATCACGCAGCAGGGGAGCCAGGACAAAGTGATTGTCGGCGCCCGCACGACGCAGCTGCAATCGCTGRCAGACCGCTTTCACCAACTACTTTCTAAAGCGCCTGGTGACCGGCTCCTGAGCACCGACATTGAACAGGCAATTTGGGACAAATGGGTCATGCTCTGCGCGGGCGCAGCGATGAACTGCCTCATGCGGGGCAGCGTCGCTGACATCCTCGGCACCGATGGCGGTCACGGACTGATGGAAGGGACGATTGCCGAATGCCTGGAAGTAGCGTCGCGTGAAGGGCATGCACTGAGCGACTCAGCTGCATCGCTGATCTATGCACGGCTCTTGGACATCAAGTCGTCATGGGCCGCCTCGATGATACGCGACATTGCCGCGGGTGCCGCGCGGCTGGAAACAGAGACGATCGTAGGCGACATGGTGCGACGGGCGTCCGCACATCGACTGACCACGCCGCTKCTCCGTGCGGCTCACTGCCATCTGCAAGTGTACGAATCGCGGTAGCCAGCACAGGGAGGACGCGTGCTCGACGCGGTTCAAAGGCTCGGAGCTAATCGAACAAACCGCGGCTGACGTTTCTCCCTGAATGCCGCCCTGGCTTCGACGTGGTCGGCACTGTGCAGCGCCACGCGCTGCATCTCGATCTCGACCTGCATCTGTTCGCTCAACCCGTTGCGCAGCGAGCGCGCGATCAGCTGCTTGATCATGCCGGGGCTGCGACTCGGCCCGTCGATGAGCTTGCGTGCTGACGCGCGCACCTGCGCGTCGAGTTCGCCGGCAGGGACGACTTTCCAGATGAGCCCCCAGGCCGCGGCGTCTTCAGCAGGCAGCTTCTCGCCCAGCAGCATCAGGCCGGTCGCCCGGGCGCGTCCCAGGGCCTGAGGCAGCAGCCAGCTGGAGCCGAGGTCCGGCACCAGGCCGATGTTGACGAAAGGTTGGAGGAAGTAGGCCGCGTCTGATGCAATCACGATGTCGCAGGTGAGCGCCAGGCTCATGCCGGCGCCCGCGCACGGCCCGTTGACCCCCGCGATGGTCGGAATCTCCATTTCGGCCAGCAGGCGGAAGGGCGGCGCGAAGTAGTCGCGCAGGAACTCGTCGGGATCGTTCGGCTCCAGCCCCACGCGCGGCGCGCTCAGGTCGGCCCCGCTGCTGAAGGCGCGGCCCTCGCCGGTCAGGACCAGGCATCGCGCTGTCGAGGCGACCACCGCCTTCAGCGCCGCGCGCAGCTCGACCAGCGATTGCTGGGTGAAGGCGTTCAGGCTCTGCGGTCGGCAAAGCGTCAAGGTGGCGAGCCCGTCGTCGATCTCGAGCCGCAGGGTTTCGTAGTGCGTCATGTCAACGCCTTCGCGTTACGCGACCGACTCGAGCAGGTCCACGATTTCCTGCTCGTTCTTGAATTTGCGCGGATTGCTGTGGGTCCAGCGGTCGAGCAGCGCGTTCCTGGCCACCAGCGCGAAATCCGAGCGCTGCACGCCGACCTTGTGCAAGCGGTTGGGCATCTCGAGTTCGTCGATGAGCTCGGCGACCAGGTCGGCGGTCTCCCGCCGGGCATCGCCGAGTGCTTCGCTCAGGAGCTTCTGCTTGGCCTCGGTCACCGGCTTGTTGAAGCGCAGCACCGCAGGCAACGTCACGCAGGTGCAGTGGCCATGGGGGACATGGAAGGTACCGGCGAGGACGTGGCCGATGCCATGGCTTGCGCCCATCGGGACGAGCGACCACATGCCCATCTGCGAGAGCCACATGCCGGCCTGGGCATCAGCGCGCGCTTCGAGGTCGTCGGGGTCGCGCTTCGTGCGCTTCAGCGCGCCGGGGAGCACGCGCAGCGCCTGCAGCGCCGTGCCATCGACAAAGGGGCTGCCGTAGGGGGAGTAGAAGGACTCGACCGCGTGGTCGACCGCGCGCATGCCGGTGGACAGCCAGAGGCCGAGCGGCGTGTGCATCGTCAGCGCAGGATCGAACACGACGGTGCGCGGAATCATCAGCGGATGGCGAATGCTCTGCTTGAGCTTCTTCACCGGATCGTTGGAGCCGCCGCTCTGGTGGAACTCGCCGCCCGACAGGGTCGTCGGCACCGCGATCTGGCGCACCGTCGGCCCGCGGAAAACCGGCGCCTCGACAACGCCCGTGGCAGGGTCGGTCTTGAGCCGGAAGGGCTCAAACTGGTCGAGCTCTGTGATGCCGTGCTCAAGACAGAGCTGGACGTTCTTGCCGGCATCAGTGATGGAGCCGCCGCCGATCGTCACGATCAGGTCGGCCTCCGCTGCGCGGGCAACGGCAGCCGCGCGCAGCACGGCGTCGCGGGGAATGTGCGCCGGGATGTCGTCGTAGAGGGCGGCGAAGCGGCTACCGAGCGCGTCCTGCATCTTGCGGATCTCCCCTGTCTTGTTGTTGAGCGTGTTGCTCACGAG
>NZ_JBFUIU010000187.1:0-13061 GCF_056401695.1 Variovorax sp. P4_D9 | reverse complement strand
CGGGCATGTCTTCCACGATTCGTGTTGATTCCTCGATGGCCTGTCGGCGCAGCTTGCGGATCTGGTTCTGAGTGTGATCAGCCAATTCGATGGTCCGGCGATCAAGCTTGGCGATGGTCGTTGAACAATGAGTCGGCGGTGTTTGGCGACACGTTGTTCAAGGTTGCTGATGTCTGATGTCCCTCGAATGCGTGAACAAGAACGCCGCCAGGTTTGAGCCTGGCGGCGTTGCACATTGAGGCGTGATGGTTTCAGAACGGCGGGTTGTCGTTGTCGTCGTCGGCGGCGGGCGGGGTCGGGCGAACCATGTTGTGCTCTGCGCGGTCCTCGTAGAAGCGGCGGACCTGGGCGGCGTAGTGGATATCGAACTGGTCGAGCACAAGCTCGATGAAGTTTCGGATTTCGATGACGGCTTCATCGCTGAGCGTTGGCAGCGCGATGGGGTGGGCGTGGGGATCTTGGAGGTCGGTGTTCATGATGTTGCGTGCCTGCTCAACGCCGAGATCCGGTGCGACGGGGGGTTGACGTATCGGGCTGTGCGAATACCTCCAGGTAGAGCTTCTCGTCAAGCTGGGGAAGCTCGCGTTTGGCGGCCACGGCCAGGAGCTCGGCGGCCATGGTGGTGAGGATGCGGTAGTTGCCGACGGCGTGATCGCATAGCGTGTGACGCAGCTGCTGAGTCATCAGGGTGGCGTTGCCTGCTCCGGTCAGCAGATGAGCCAGTCCCTCGATGAGCTCCTCGCGACTGGCGTGCTCGGTGGCCAGGCGGGTGCGGATACGGCTACCCAGCGGGATCAGCTCCTCGCGCCGAAGCTTCTCGATGAGACGGGCATCGCCGGCCAGAACGACGCACAGCAGCGGCTGCGAGTCGAAGCGCGCGCTGGCCAGCAGGCGCAGCTCGCACAGAGCCGCCGGACTCATCTCCTGCGCCTCGTCGATGAGCAGCACGCAGCGCCGACGGGTGGTGTCCAGGTGGGCCAGCCAGCGTTCGCGCAAGGCCTTGAAGCCGCCCCATCGGTTGTGCGGGCGCAGCGCGACGGCGAAGATGTCGCCGAGCTCGCGGTAGAAGTCGGCCAGGTTGCTTTGCGGATGGCTGACGGCGCCGACGGTGACGTCGGAGAGCTTGGACAGTCGCTCGGCCAGCAGGCGCAGTGCGATGCTCTTGCCGGTGCCGGGGTCGCCGTGGATCATGGCAAGCGACAGCCCTGCAGGCTGAAGGTGCCGTCGGATCGACGTGCTCGGCGCTTGACCTCGATGCGGAAGGCGTCGGACAGCGCCGCGGAGCCGGGGCACTGGCGTGCCACGGTCGGACCGGCAAGATGGCGACTCAGCGGCGTGACGCCGATCTCGGAGTGCACCGTGCGGTGGTATTCCTGCTCGACCCAGGCCTGGGTTGCCTCGTTGAGCCGATCCAGCGTGAGGGTCTGCTCTCCCTCGAGCATGGGCATCAGCCGTCCCTCGATGCGGCTCCAGAACGATTCCTGCTTGGCGTTTTGATATGGGCTGTACGGCAGCGTCGTCTGGTGCACGACACCCAGCCGAGCGAGTCCGCAGACGAATTCCTCGGACACCATCGCCGCGCCGTTGTCCGTCATTACCGCCCTTGGCAGGTTGCGCTTCATGAATGCCTGCGACAGGCCATGCACGAGGGTCTGGGCCGTCTCGTCGAGGTACCACTGCAGGTGACAGACCAAGCGCGAGCGGTCGTCGATGAAGCCGACCAGCATCGGCGTCGCCCACTGGCCGCCTCGGGTGAGGACCTTGCGCGAGCCATGGTGGAAGTCAAGGTGCCACAGCGCGCCGACATGCTCGACTTCGAAGCTGCGCACCTCCAGCTGTTCGAGCCGGTCGCGGGCCAGCACCGCGCCCTCGGTGGCGCGCTTGGGGCGGGCCTTCCTGTGCATGCCCTGGCTGAGCAGGAAGCGCCGCACCGTTGCATACGAGGCCACCGGCAAGCCGGCGGCCTGCAGCGTGACGCGCAGGTTGTCCAGGTGCAGCTGGGCCGTCCAGCCGGAGTGCTCCCGGTACTGCGCCGTCAAGGCGGCGATGGCCTGCTCGCTCATGCTGGGGAAGCGACCTTCGTCGCCACGCAGCCGGTCGCGCAACGCAACCAGCGGGTCGTCGCTTCGCCTGGCCGCGTAGTACCAACGTTCCAACGTGGAGACGCCGAAGCGCACGTCCAGGACCGAGTCAGGGTGACGCCACGTCTTGGCCGCCAGGACCAGCAGCGCATCGCGCAGCCGCCCCGGCTCGGGGGGTGAGGCCATCAAGGCGCCGATGACCGAGAAGCGCAGCCGCGCCCAGCGATCCCGTTTGGGCGGATCGAACAATTTCTTCACATGAGGCTCCAGGAGACGCCACACCGGCGGTGCGGCTTGCTGGAACCAAGGCTATGGACCTCCGCCCAGGAGGTCTACGCACAGGTTCTGCGTGTGATCAGCGGGCCTCGAATACCTCAACGACGCTCGGCCTCCCGCTGCGCAGCGTCACCGGGCTGAGGAACACAAGGAGGCGCATCAGGCTGTGGGCCGGCGAGCCCTCGAAGCGCTCGAGCAAAGCGCCCGGGAACCTCGCAACATCAGTGGGCGGCATGAAGCGCGCACACGTTGCGCGCCACAACGGCGTCAGCGGGAACTGCTCGATCCACCAGGCCTGCCAGCGCTGCAGCGTCTGACGCGCGACGCCCAACTCCGTGGCCACACGCACGCTCGTTGGTGTGGACCCGAACCCGGTACGCGACGCTGACGCCAGCACCACCGCGAGTCCCAGGTACACCCGCCGGCCCAGGAAGCGCACCGACAGCGAGGTCGCCCGCTTGCGGCACACCGCACAGCAAAAGCTCAGCCGCGATGAGCAATCGCCTCGCATGCTGGGCGGGCAGCCTCGCGGCTTGCGAGGGTAGTCAGCTCGGTGGAGATCGCCACCGCATCGACAGCCGTCGGCACGACATTGCGCCGCGAACTCGTGGTCGATGCGAAGAAGCAGGGTGAGGAACTTCGGGTCTTGCAGCAAGGCATGGCACACTGGGCTGGTCTCTTCTCGTGATCGATATTGACTTCTCCAAAGGGGCCGTTGACGCAAGGTCCCCGAGGAAAGGAGCGAGGCGGCAGGCGGCGCCTGTGCTGGGCGGCGATGCAGTAACYGTCCTCTTCTCCCAGTCTTGATAGGAGGGATCCACTATGCCAAAAACCGGTCGCAATGATCCCTGCCCCTGCGGCAGCGGTAAGAAGTACAAGCACTGCTGCCTGGAAAAGGATCGGGCGGCCGAATTCGCGCCCGCCATCGCCCAGCGCGTCGCGTTGCAAGCTCAGGAGGCCAACCGAGCTGCTCTGCGAAAGGATTACCAGGCCGAGTTGCTGGAAACCGAGACCACGTTGCGGGAAGCCCAGGCTCTGGATGCGGCGTCCAACGCCGTGGTCGACCTGGTCCATGCCGGCCGCCTCGATGAGGCCGAACAAGCCGCCCGAGAGCTGCTGGTTCGCTACCCAGAGGTGCACGATGGTTACGATCGGCTCGGCATGGTCCATGAGGCCCGCGGCCAGTTCCGCGAGGCCGCCGACTGCTACCGCAAGGTGATCGAGCTCGCGCGTGCCAATCCCGAGGACTATGACGCCGGGTTCGTAGACAGCTTCCTCGAACTCATCGTCAAGCTCGAAGCCTCCGTGGCCGAGGCAGAACGTGCGGTCAACGACGTCGACCAATCCCGTTGACGAAAACTCATCGGCCAGCCGGCCGATACCCGCCCGAATCGCAAGCGGCCCGGCCACCCACGGCAGTTCTCTTCACGCCATGTAATGGCGACCGGACAAGATCAACGTCGCGACCCACCGCTCGATCGAGGTTGAACCATGAAGTACATGGCTCAACCGGGGCGCCTCCGGCGGCCCGGCAGGGGCTCGATTGAATTGAAAGAAGATCAGAACAGCCCCCGCTGCCTGCAACCACCAATGATCTGTTCACGATCGATGAGGGTCGACGAGGCCGGACCATCACGCAACTCGATCAATAGCAGGTGTCAGCCCACCAAGATCAGTGCTCATGCTCAGTTCGCGTCGTCGACCAGGCATTTGAAGCGGAACGCCCAGCGCCCGGACTTCATCTTGTAGCCGATGCTGTACAACGGCGCGCCGTACCGCTCGTAGACGCGGAAGGGCAGGCCGTCAGGGTTGGTGCGGGAGCGGATCATGCGAGCCTCAGGGTTGGCAGGTTCAGGGCCTTCTTGGTCGGCTCAGCCGTCTGGGCCAGCGACGACCTCATCGTAGTGGCCGCGCTTGAGCACTACGCCGCGGCGCCCCATGCGGGCCCGGTAGAACCCTTGCCGGCGCAACTCGTTGAGCTGCATGGTCGGCACTTTGTACTGGGTGATCGCCTCGATTTCCTCGGGCGTAAGAACGATGTCGCTCATGGTGTCGTCCTCGGCGGCAGCACGCCGAACATGGAATCTTGGTCGCGCACCTGGTCGGCGGTCGCGGGTGGTTCTGGTGGCGGAACTGGCCGGCGCGTCTCTTCTCGGCAGCCACCGAGGCAGCGCACGTGTAGGCCCTGGCCGTCGAGTGCGTAGCGGCAGCCGTCGGCGCATGGGGCGCGGGCGGTCATGCGCTGGCCCTCCCGCGGTTGCGTTCTGGAACAATTGTGGCGTGCCTAGTGTCCAACCACAGTTGGCGATCGGGACCGGACCATGGCGAGAAGCGTGTTGTTCGTATACGAGGGTTATCGATTTCTCTGTTCGGCAGAGCGTTTGGGCCGTGCCATATACCGGCCGGTCCTCGTGCGTCGGTTTCCCTGGCCCAGCCAAGGGGGAATGTCTTTGCTGAGTGACTCCGACACTTGTCGAACCGAGGCGGAAGCGATCCGGCACGCTGAGGCGCAAGCCATGAAGTGGGTTCACGATCGGACGGCCCATGCGCCAGTTCGGGTTGGGGTGAGCAAGGGTCATCGGTTCAGACCTCCTCGTCGTCGCTGGTCGGAACATAGTCGGGTGTGGCAGCACGGGCGACAAGGGCGGCTTCGAGCGAGCGCGACAACCAGCGGATGCGGTCCTTGACGGCGGTCATCCAGACGATGGGCATGTGCTGACCGGGCTTCGGGGCCAGCATGTCCTGCACTGAAAGCCGCTGGTCGTAGTTCATGAACGCGCCGTTCGCAAGCTCGTCGTCCGTCAGGTAGCCGAGCGTCAGGGCTTCACGTTCGCCGACGTAGTGACCTGCGTGCGGGTCAGGCTCGCCCGCTGCACGCCAGGTAGCTGCGGGCGTGCTGGCCGGCTGAGGCTCGACGCCGAGGGCGCCGATCGCGCGGCCGACGGCCGACTTCATCCCTTCGCGGAGGGTGTTCATAGGTCTCTCCAGGAAATGCAGCCGACGCTTGCGCACCGGCCATTGGTCCGGCCGTCGATCGACACGGAATAGGCGAACAAGCCGCCGTACTTCACGCAGCGGGTGGAAGACTTCACCGGCTCAGGCGGCCGGAAGGTCGGAGGCGGGCAGTGCCGGGTCTTGACCTCGGTCATGGCGCGGGCGGTGGCGCCGAGGAGGGCGCTGACGTGTTGCCGGGTCATTAGGCGCTCCAGGGAAGCCGCGGCGCGTGCAGGCTGACGCCTACGCAAAATCGAGGCTTCAGGCGCCAGATGGATCTGGCGCTTGGTGTCAGCCTRTGGGTCTGGAAACTCGAATTTCGTGAAATGGAAACCGACGCGAAAAACGACCTCCTTGATAGGCTCCATGTCGCAATGCAAAGACTCGACGAGACGGATCGCGAGTTCAGAGAAAAGCTGCCCATGTTTGCGGCKGGGCACGGGCCATATCCCACCCCTGAAGAATGGCGGCATCGCTGGCAGCTGCAGGCGACGATCGATCGGCTGCGCTGGGAGCTTGAGCAGTTCACGGCTCGATCCTCCTATCCACGCGAGGGATTGGAGGACACGACGATGCTGAAAATTGCCCGTGACCGCATACAGGCCGGAAGGAGAAATCGACGCCCTCAATATGCAAAACGGTGACAAAAGTCCTGCTGGAGCCATCATCTCCAAATGCCGATCGGTGGGTTCGGGGAGGCGAAGGACTCTCAGCTCTGGTCCACTCCATTGACCGAGGTTCGCCTATGACCGACGAATGGCGGCGAATTTTCCTAGCGGCGAGCGAATTTGAATCCTTTGCGGAGGATTGGAACCAGCTGGTCATGCGCGTGCGGCGTGGCGCCGCAGTCGATCCATCCGAATGGAGGGACAAGCTCGCGACGTTGGATTCAGCGTATACGCGGTTCATCGGATTGGTGCCGATGGACATGCCGAAGCGCCGCTGGATCGGCGCGGCTGAAGAGTATGAGGCGCTCGGTTATTGAGGCAGGCCGCCTTCCGCCCTAGCCTTCCCGCCGCAGGACGGGCACGGGGCCAGCGCCACCAGGTCGGCTTCAGCAGGCGACCGACCGCCCTCACTGCCCAGTAGATGGAGAAGGCGATCGCCGCGACAACGGCGACCAGGACGGCAACGCCACCCCAGAAGATGAACTCGGCCAGGATCTTGGCCAGCCAGAAGATGAGGTAGTCGGTCATTAGACGACTACCATCTGGCGCACCACGGCCTCGGCCTGGAGCGCTCGCTTCTTCCACTCGAGCAGGTCGTGCCTGGCGCCCTCGTAGGCGTCGCGGTCGGCCGACTTGAACGACAGGCAGCACCAGCCTGGCCGAAGGCCGTAGCCCTCGAGGAGGTGCGACACGATGCGCGAGCAGGCGCGGCCGGTGTAGTCCAGCGGCGCGCCGGCCTTGATCTCGACGCCGGTGTGCGTGGTCTCGACCAGCACCAGCAGATCCCCGACCTGGAAGCCGCGGTCGTTGAAGCGCATCTCGAAGGTCTTCGCGTTGTCCCAGACGGCCTGGAAAACCAGGGGGTCGGTTTTGAGGTGGTGCGTCTTCACTTGATGGTCCTCATCTGTTCGCGTGCGCGCTGGGCGTCCGTCTTGCCTTGCGGCGGTGCTGGTGCTGGTGCTGGTGCTGGTGGCGGTGCCGGCGGCGTGCGCGGCTTGATGTGGCCGATCCAGTCGGCGTCTTCGTGGGGCCCGGTGATCATTTCTTCGCTCCCTCGACGATCATGGCGTCGGCCACGGCGTAGGCCCACTGGGCGAGCGCCTTCGGGGAGTCGCCGCCGGCGCCGGTGATGACGGCCTTCGCGAAGTCGTCGCGCAGGCTGGTCTCGCGGTGCAGCTTCAACGCCATCATGAAGCTCAGCGTGGTCTTGACCGGGGGGTCGACGCCCTTGTTCTCGGCTTCGTACGCGCGCAGCTCGCGGTAGGTGGTGATGACGGGGAGGTCGCTCATTGCTCGCACTCCGGTCCCGTGGTGTTAGTGGCTTGCGTCAGCTTGTCTGCCAGGCGCTGCTGGCAGGCGTCCCCCGACAGCGCGGCGATCGCGAGCATCAAGAGGGCGCGCTTCATGCTGCCGCCTTGGCCAGCAGGCCGTTGTGGTGACCGATCACCGCGCGGGTGATCTCGTCGAAGGTTGCGTGGAACAGGACCGCACCCTTGATGCGCTCGGACTTGAAGCCCAGGCTCTCCACGAAGGCCGAGGTGACCATGAAGCCAAGGTGCATGCTGATCACGCCAACGCTCAGCTTCGACACCGCGCCGGGCGTCGGAGCGGTCCGCACGGGCATCTGGATCACCGCAGGCGCCGGCGTGACCGTGGCGGTGACGGTCGGCGATGCGGCCGGCGCAATCACCTCGTCCATGACGGCGTCCAGCAGCTGCACCACCACGGGCGTCTCAGCTGCCTTGGCCTTGGCTTCCTCGGCATCCTTGTGGTTCTGGATGCGCAGGGTCACGAGCGCCTTGAAGTCATCGTTCGACTTTGTGACGATCGCCTGCAGATCGGCGAACAGGAACTTGTGGTCCATCACCGTCTCGATGTAGGCGGTGTTCGCGCGCAGCACCTGGGCCTGCGCGTCGGCCGCGATCTTGCCGTTGGCCAGCTCGGTGTCGATGGCGTTCTGCAGGCTCTCGGGCGTGCGCTTGTTCTTCGCCGCTTCGTTGAAGTCGGGCATCGACACGCTCAGCTTGATCGGGTCGATCTCGGTCTCGAGCTTAGCGATGTGGGCCTTCCACGCATCGCGCGCCTTCACGATCAGCTTCTCCTTGCGTCCCTTCTTCTCGGCCTCGACCGCCTTGTCGATCGCAATCCGCTTGGTGTCGAGCTGATTGATGATGTGGTCGATGGTGCTGAAGAGCTCGGCCACCGACCCGAGCCTGCCTCCGGTCCAGATGGCCGGCAAGGGCCTTGATCGCCTCACGCCCGAAGAGCGAGACGCGGTCGAGATGCTGCACCAGTACGGCGAGGAGGTCCTGCAGCGCGCCAAGGCGGTCGGCATGTTCAAGGGCGACGGGCTGCCCTACTGGACGCCGCGCATGGCCGCGATGATCGACACCAACGGCGAGTACAGCCGCCCGCCCTCGGGCGACGGCAAGACCGCCACCAGCAGTGGCCAGGGCCGCAACTTCTCCACGAGCTCGAAGAACCTGAGGGAGCGCAAGTACCTGACGGCAGCCGAGACCGAGCTGGCCATGAAGGCCAAGCTGAACGTGGCTGGCCAAGAGGCCGAGCTCGTGCGCGACATCCGCATCCAGCCGATGGCGATGGACAAGCTCGAGCGCGCGATCGCCGGGCGCGAGCTGGTGAACCAGATCAAGGCGCTGGGCCGCCTAACCGGCCAGGCGAGCACCTCGCCGACCGCGGCACCCGACTTCTTCACGATGGACCACCCGGCCTTCACGACCTACAAGCCGCGCATGGGCGAGGACGCCACCGGCCACTGGGGCGTGCTCCACGACGACCAGGGCAACGTGATCCTGGACAAGACGCCCATCTACATCCATAAGGACTTCGAGGGCCCGCTGAAGGCGATCCTGACGCAGCAGGACGGGCCGCTCTACCGTGGCTACATGCTGCTCAAGTCGAAGGCTATGAGCGCCATCATGGTCTCGCCGCTGACCCACAACATGGTGATCGCCGGCCGTGCGTTCGCCTATGCCGGGCTGAGGCTGCCGAAGCTCTACTTCACCGGCCACGCCGCCAGGCTCGATCCGGATCTGATGACCAACGCAATCGGCCACGGCATGGTGCCGATCAGCGGCGCCAACCACTCGATGGTCGACGTCGGCGACATCGCACGCGGCGTCGGCAAGGACGGCGGCTGGGGCGACCCGAATGAAAGCTGGATCGGCCTGGGTGCGAAGGCGGTGGGCAACAAGGTGGTCAAGGGCCTGGGCACCAAGCTCAAGGCCGGCGTCGACGCGGCCGGTGACTTCTGGCACGGCACCCTGCTGTGGAATCGCATCGGCGACCTGCAGGCCGGGATCTTCCAGCACGCCAACGCCGCAGCCCTCAAGAAGGGCCTGGACGCGAATGCGGCTGCCACGTATGCCGCGCACGTGGCGAACCGCTACGCGGGCGCTGTGGGCCGGGAGAACATGTCCGCGGTGGCACGCAAGTTCGCCAACGTGATCCTGTTCTCGCGCTCGTTCAACATGGGCAACATTGGCGCCGTGAAGGACGTGTTCTACGGGATGCCCGCCGGCCTGCGCGCGCAGATGGCTGAGAAGTCCACCGCGGCCAGCGCCGAGCTGGGCCTGAACATGGCCAAGCGCAAGGCCTTCTCTGGGCTGGTGGCCGTCCTGGCCGCCACCGTGCTGGTGACCTCCCTGGTGCAGGACTGGGTCCGCCGCAACAAGGACGACCCGATGGGCAAGGAGATCGCCGACGCACTGGGCGGCTACTCGGCGCGCGCCTCCGACATGTGGCAGGGCATCAAGGACCACCCGGGCAAGATGGGCAGCTACGACCCTTACCGGCTGTCGTCGACCTGGCACAACGAGCCGACCAAGCAGGACCGCGTGGACATGGGCGCCCAGGACTCTGGCCGCCACGAGTACATGCGCCTGCCGACCGGCAAGGTGGTCGAGGACACGATCGGCTGGCTGACACACCCGTCGGACACCTTCGTGAAGAAGATGAGCCCGGCGGCCAAGGCGGTCGCCGACGTCGCGACCAACAACAAGGGCTTCGGCGTGCCGCTCTGGGATCCCTCGGGCAGCACCACCCAGAAGGCCATGGACATCGCGATGCACCTGGTCCAGTCCCAGGTGCCATGGGACACGATCCGCACGGGCTACGACATGGCCAACGGCGCAGCGACGTCGCTGGACAAGCAGAAGATGGCCGGCAACCTGAGTGGCCTGTCGATCTCCCAGGGCCACCCGGGGGGGCCCGAGGGCGCTGTCGCCGCGCAGACCGAGCAGCGCATCACGGCGTCCAAGGCCTATGCGATGGAGGAGGTCAAGCGCTCGCTGAAGTACGGCGACACTGACCATGCGCTCGAGGTGCTCGAGGCGACGGGGCTGACGCCGAAGGAAGCTGGCCGGATCGTCCGCAGCATCGACAACCCGAGGTCGGGGATGTCACGCGCGGCGAACAAGAAGTTCAGCCAGCACGCCAACGAGGAAGAGCGCGCGACGATGGAGGAACTCGATCGCTAGGGCTCGGTCTTGGCTGGCCAGTTGGACTGCGGCGCCGCTTCGACGACCGTGTCCTGCTGGTCGCTCGGGCAGGACAGCGTCGCGGTCTTGAACTCGGCGTCCCGCCAGGCGAAGCAGTGCTGCTGATCGGTCGCGCGCTCGTTGCCACCGGTGGGCACCGTCACCATGATGATCTCGCCGGCGTCAACCTTGTGGACGATGGCAGTGGCCGGCTGGTTCGCGCGGTCCACGTTGATCTGCTGGCGCTCGGCGCGCGAGACCCTCGGCGCCGCATCCGGCCAGGATGACGGAGATCAGAAGGGGTGGGAGCCAGCGCATGCCCGCGAATGTACATCGGCACCCAGCTATTCCGTGAGCGGTAAGACTAGGTGGACTATGGACAACGGCGTCTGCAGGACCTTGCGCCGCCGTGCGCTCCAGCGCGTGGGCCGTCAACGGCCCACGCGGCTTGACTGAGCCCAGACCCGTCGCTGTTCGAGCGGGCCAGCACCGAGGCCACAGGGTTGGCTGCGTGCGACCGACATCGAAAAGGGGCGTTTGAACTTACTATCCTCCAAAAGCAAGGTTGCTCCCTACTCTGTCTGCGACAAGGAGAATGCGATGACCATGGTCACTGGCTTGTTCAAGGACAAGGACAGCGCGGAGCTCGCTTTCCAGTCCGTTGTCGACCTGGGCTACGACAAGGGCGATGTCAATGTGGTCATGTCCGACGAAGTTCGCCAACGATACTTTCTCGCCCACAACCCGACCACAGATTATCCAGATACGACTGATCTGGAAGAGAAGGCCGCTGCAGCAGATATCAACAACCCAGCGAACAACACGTGGGGTGGTCCGGTGGGTGGGACGGTGGGCACGCTTGCGCCGGTAGTTGCAGCTGTGGGCGTGTTACTGATTCCTGGCTTCGGGATAGTTGCCGGGCCGTTGGCCATAGCACTGATAGCTTCCGCAGCGACTGGTGTAGCGATCGGCCTCATGGGAATACTCAAGAATTGGGGCATTCCGGACTCGCGCGTCGAGCAGTACGAAGTCGGACTCCGTGTAGGCGGCATTCTGCTTGGAGTGAAAGCGCACTCCGACGCAGATGCCTTGCAAATCCAGCAACGTTGGCAAGAAAGCGGTGGAGAACACATTCATTCGTAGGCCCCTGAGCCATTGCGCTGGCAGTCACCTCGAAGGCCGCCCGATTTCCTTGTCCCGGAACCGCGGGCGATGCGTGGGGGCCGAAGAGGAAATCGAGAGTCAGGATCACCCATGTGTTATTCGGCTCAGGTCTCGGCGGACTACCGCCGCTACATCCGCGACTTCGGCGCAGAACTCGACATCAAGGAGTTTTACGAGCCGCTCCAGTTAAGTCCGCTGGAGCTAAGCGGATACCCGTTACTAGCATACAGTTCAAGACCCTGGAAAAGTGCGGCGGGCAGGTGCAGGCGGCCTTCTCGGCGGATGCGCGCCTCGCTAGAACCCAGTGGCTCCGCTCGGGCTTTTCAGCAACAGGGYCCAGCGTCCTAGTCCGACAAACACTCGCAAGGCTCTGGCGGAGAATCTCACCATGAAATCTGAACATGCACAGATGGATGAAAGCGCCAGTGACGTTGCATTTCGCTGGGCTATCGTTGCCATGATCGTCGYGGCGATCGGGGTGCTGACGTACTCCTTCATTTCTGGGRTGAACTTCTAGGTACGGCAACGACTCACGTTGCGCCGCGGGACCTGCAAAGCCAGCCAGCGACCCACTCCCTGCAAAGCCAGCCAGCGAGCCACTCGCCGTCCCCATCCGGCGAAGGCGTCGCTGCGCCATGAAAAAGCCCGCCGAAGCGGGTAAGACTTCTTCCAAGGTCCAAGGAAGGACTCATCGTGGACCTCATTCCTGAAGCCTGACGCTGCACTGCAGCAGGTCAACCCCGATAGTTTTCTATCATTTTTTCGCTTTTGCGCCTAATCTTCAATAGGCTGCGGCTCCCTCCGTAAGAACAGAAGAAGAGGTCCCAATGCTCACCGATGGTGGGGCGGAATTTGACTATCGAGAATGGGTAGTGCGCGTGGAGATCACGGGTGCCGGAGAGGCGTTCTCAGGGCGCGCAGATATGTTTCGGAAGGGACAGCACAAATGCCGCTTGGTGCTGTCCACTTCGCGCCTCGACGCAACTGCTGCAAAACTCGCGCTGGGCACGAAAGCCCGCAACTTCATTGACGACTGGATGTCCCGCAACGAGACCGGCGAATCGCGATTCTCGGATCTGTAGGGCCGGGGCCTCGATGTCGGCGGCCCGTCACCGACAATCCGGCTGTCGCCCGGTCTCATGCCGCGCGTGGCACGGGGCATTCCTCTAGCCTGGATTTCCACGCACCACTATTTGGGTAACGCTGCTCGATAGGAGCAGACCGCTTCTGCGCCTGGCGCCGGAGTGGCCTGGGCCTTCAGCGTTAGCGGTTGGTGCGCCCATCCCATCATTTCGACGGCCCCCACGCGGGGCCGTCGGCGTTCTTGCATCGCTTGCGCCAGTCCTGCCAATCGCTCGCCAAGCCGCATGCAGCTTGAG
>NZ_JBFUIU010000186.1:0-13152 GCF_056401695.1 Variovorax sp. P4_D9 | reverse complement strand
GCAGACCCAGGCCCTGTGATGCGGAGCTCRGTGAAGGTCRGCGATYGGCYTGCAGAAGAGTCCCTGGCGAGCGGTGAGGGAATGTGGTTCAAGCAGGCCCTKCCTGAYCCGCGAAYCGCCAGGTCTTCAACACCGGCACGAGCGCTGCCGCAGCAATCGTGACCATGTGCGCGGTCCCGCGMCCACCCTTGAACGCGACCACGAGCTCCGGACGACCCTCGCGCAGCATCTGAGCGTTTCTGATGGGCAYAGCACGGTGCTGATAGCGATCCCAGTCTGCGCGGTACGTGACAACCTCGATGCCTCGTGCYATGGCCCATCGGCGCGCGAGGTGGTCTACACCSGTCGCACCCCCTTCGATCAGGAGAGTGATGGGTTGGCGCGCATGAACGCGATCGAGGACATYCACGATGAACGCCCAGTCGTCGTAGTTGCGTCCACCACAGACAAGTACCCTCATGCTGTCAGTTCAGCATGAAGAACGCCCAGTTCCGCGTATGGGCATTCGCGTCTGTGCGTTGCGGTGGTCTTTTCATGCTTTCTGCTTAATGATGGAATCGCCAAAAAGCAAACCCCGCCAAAGCGGGGTTGGGTGAATTTGCACTGACTGGCGTTTTCGTGATGATAGCCTCGATGGCCGCGATCTAAAAGACCTTGAAAAAATCGCGTGGTTCATTCACCCTTCGACCGGAGCTCATAGACGGGCTCGTCGTTCGCTGCAGCTCACGGCTTGTCCACCACCGCGTCCTCCGCTAGTCGATCGTTGATTGAAGTGCCAGCCTGTCAGCCGCAATAACCGGCCCCTCACCAAAACCGCCACCAAGGTCGTCAGCCTATCGGCATTGCGGCCAGCGGTGCGGAGATGGTGGTGGCGCTGGAAAGACGGTGCGGGGTCTCCGATCCAAAGCGAGGGCTTCGTGAAGTGCGGCTTGGTCGCCGTGCGTTGCTTGCAACCGAAGTGCCTGGCAGCGCGGAAGAGTTCGTCCTCTGAAATGTCGGTCGGTTGGTCCATTCGGACATTTTGCGGGGCGCTTTCAGCACAGAAAATTGGTGCGCGTTTCGCTTGATCCGCGGGTCGAGCTGCATCGGTGCAATCGCTTCGGCGGTAGCGCCGATTGTCGTCGTGGAGCGGCGCCTTCGGGCCCGAGCCACCTTCGCCTTGGGCTCCTTCGGCGGCAGCGGCTCCGCGGTCATGGAGAGCCGCTCCGCCGGGAACTGCCTCATGAACTCCATCGAACGCTCGGGCGGCGCGTCGAGCCATTAGGCTTGCCACTTGCTCGAAGACTCGTGCAATGGCGACCTAATGGTGGATCGATCCTGTCGATCAACCGTCGACCACCTCAGACAGTGATGAAGACCACGGATGGATCAGGCCAGAGGCCTCTTCTCGGACAAAAGTGGATATGACCGCTGATACGTTCTGGTGAACGTGCTCAAGGCATGTAGCGCTTTCTCGGGATCGTGCCCCTCTTTCAAGACAAAGCTATTGAATCCACAGCGTGCCAGGTAGTGCACCGTGTCGATCAGCACATCGCCCACCGCCCTCATCTCTCCATGCCATCCATACTCGCGGCGCAGTCGCTGGGCGAGCGAGAATCCACGACCGTCCGTATAGACCGGAAAGACGATGGCGATGAAAGCGATGCCTCGCAGATCAAATTGAAAAATGCGGTTGTCAGCTGAAGACAGCCCCGAGATGTCGTCGTCAGGCTGCACCTGAATTCCGACCGGATGTCGCCTGGAACGTAACGCCTCGCGATACTCGGCCCAAGTCGAAAGGGTGACCACCCACCCAGGCTCATCGGGCGGTGTCAATGTGGCAGCGAGTTCCTCATCCTTCGGGTCGAACAGGCGTGTCTCGTCGCGCACGACCAAGCCGTCACGGAGCATGTTGGGGCCGCCGGCTCCCACGACATGCTCATTCACCTGCCGCCTCCAAACGCATTGCCCGGCCGGCGCTCGCATTGGATGGGGGCGGATCACTGTAGACGGCCGTCTTGAAAACGTCGATACCAAGTCGATCCACCACATCGACGAACCGCTCGACCTCGCTGTCACGATGTGCCAGATAAGTGTTGACTAAGCGCTCGATCACATCCGGTATCTGGTCTCGCGCAAAGGAGGGCCCGATGATCCTTCCGATGGCCGCACCGCCGCCACGGACCGTTGAACCCCCACCGGATGCGCCAGCGGCCCCGTTTTGTCGACCCCCGATCGTTACCTGGTACCACTCTTCTCCGCCTTTGTCCACGCCGAGCACGCCGATGTGGCCCACATGATGGTGCCCACAAGCGTTGATGCAACCCGAGATATTGAGATCCAGGTCACCGATGTCGAACAGATGATCGAGATCCTCGAAACGCTCCTGGATCGCATTGACGATCGGGATGGACACCGCGTTGGCCAGCGAACAGAAGTCCCCGCCAGGACAGGAAATGATGTTGGTCAACAGCCCGACGTTCGGCGTGGCGAGGCCAAGGACGTCCAGTTCGCGCCAGAGCTGAAAGAGCTGGTCGCGCCGCACGTCGGCGAGGATCAGGTTCTGTTCATGGGAAACGCGGAGTTCACCGAACCCGTGCCGATCCGCGAGGTCGGCAACAGCATCCATCTGGTCAGCAGTAATGTCGCCTGGCGGTACGCCGGTTTTCTTGAGCGACAGGGTGACCGCAGCGTAGCCCGGCACGCGATGGCCATGCACGTTCTTGCGCAGCCATCGGGCAAATTCAGGATTCGTCAAGGCGAACGACTCGCACTGGTCATCCACATCGGCGGCGCCAGGATCGTAGGATGGCCACGTGAACCGCGCAGCAATATGCGCAACATGCGTGTCCAGAATGGTGTCGGGGCCATCCTTGATGCGCTGCCACTCCTGATCGACCTGTTCGGCGAAGACCACGGGCGTGAGATCCCTGACCAGGATCTTGATGCGCGCCTTGTACTTGTTGTCCCGCCGGCCGTGCAGGTTGTAGACGCGCAGCGTGGCCTGGAGGTAAGTGAGGAGGTGCGGCCACGCCACAAATGGGTTGATGAGCTTGCCGACGATCGGCGTACGGCCCATGCCGCCCCCCACCCAGACGCGAAAGCCGATCTGGCCATCTTGCTCGACTGCCTGCAGCCCGATGTCGTGCACCCCAACGGCGGCCCTGTCGGTCAGCGCGCCACTGACAGCAATCTTGAACTTGCGCGGCAGGAACGCGAACTCCGGGTGCAGCATGGACCATTGGCGGATCAGTTCGCACCAGACGAGCGGGTTGATCACCTCGTCCGGCGCGATGCCCGCGAGATGGTCAGTGGTCGTGTTGCGGATGCAGTTGCCGCTGGTCTGGATCGCATGCATCTGGACCGTCGCCAGTTCGGCCAGAATGCTCGGCACGTCTTCGAGCCGAGGCCAGTTGAACTGGATGTTCTGCCGCGTGCTGAAATGACCGTAGCCGCGGTCCCAGCGCCTCGCCACATGCGCCAGCATTCGCAACTGCTTGGTGTTGAGCATGCCGTAGGGAATCGCCACCCGCAACATTGGCGCGTGCCTCTGGATGTAGAGGCCGTTTTGCAGCCGGAGCGTGCGGAATTCGTTCTCCGTCAGTTGTCCACCAAGGAAACGACGCGTCTGGTCGGCGAACTGCACGACCCGCTGCTCCACCAGTTGCTGATCGATCTCGTCATACACGTACATGTCAGATTCCTTGCGTTGGAGGGTTGAGGTTGATTGGTTCGGCGTGCGCGCTGGTCGATAGCGCTCTACCGCTGGCCATCGTTGACTCTGATGTCACTTGTCGCCAGGCCACCCACTCTCGGATGAACGCGACCACCGTTGGACATGACCAGCGCGAACAGGATCTCGTTGGGGCGCGGCGCATCCTGGATTCCGATCTCGGCGGAGGTGAAGTGGCTGCGCACGTAGGCTGCGCGGACATGATGAAGCGGAACCATCAGCCGATAACCCATGCAAGCCACGGCCTTCACGGAAGGAACGATTGCTTTCGGTTCGCCCAGTGCTTCCCGCATGGCCCAGCCCCCCGCCTCGTGCCAGACCGCGCCATGCTCCATCTCTCCATTCACTCCAACGATGGCTGCCTTCCCATACGCCTCGACCTGGTCCGTTCCGAGCGTCCTGACCAGCTCCTCGGCAAGGCTCTCGCCGAGCGGCATGACCGATTCCATGAACTCGAATAGATCGGGCTCGAAGCGGCCCGCGTAGGGGTTGTTGATCACCGCGCAGGCTGCTGCCACGAGAATCGGTCGGCTGACGGGAGGTCCTCCTTCATGGAAGATCATTTCGATGCTGAGGCTGCGTTTTCGGATGTTGATGATCGGCATGGAAGTCAGAAGAGGTCCGTGCCACGCGGTCGCCTCGACACGGTCGCGTGGTCTGAAAAACTGTTGATGGTCGAGGGTATGGCCGCATGCCTTGACTGAACAGCATCAGTGGTCGGCCCATAAACCAGAGCAGCGAATTCCCGCCACGGCGCGCGGGATGCCGCCACGATATCGGCGGCTGCCGCGCATCACCCGATGTGTTCTCAGTCAACGTCGCTTGGATGGCTCCGGGCGCTAACGTGAAAAAGAACCCAGCGTAGCCAGCATCAGATGGGCCACACCCTCCTTGGAGCCGATCGTGGCGATGGCCTCCGTATCCGGATCGATGTCTACGCCATAGCGGTCGCGATACCAGTGCGAGATGGCGCGGCGGAGTCGCGGAATTCCCCTGGAAGTTGAGTAGCTGGACATCGCGGTGGAGTTCTTCACGCCGGGGCCGCCAGACACCGGCGCGTGGCCCTGGCTCGACGAGGGCCCCTGGCCCATCAGTCGAATCATGTACAGCACGCCGGCACCGAACACGAAGAGATAGACCGCGGCGAACAGGGCAAGCGTAAGGGACAGCTCCACTTGCCGTGAGGTGTGGCCGCATCGACGGTTCGCATGAGCCCGTACACCTTGGCAGGTGAATAACGCCTGCCGATTCCTCGCGAGGAGGCATCGCATCGATGAAGGCAAGGCGGCATGAGACCCCCTTTGCGTTCAACCGGCCGCGACCAATCTTCCCAAAGTTGCCAGCGCCTGCTCGCTGCGCGCGTCCCATGCATGCCCATAGTTCAATCGCAGGCAGTTTGTGAACGCCCGACTGGCGGAGAAGATCGGCCCCGGCGCCACGCTGATCCCTAGTGACAGCGCGTGCCGATGAATCATCAGCGCGTCGACGCCCTCTGGTAGCTCGATCCAAAGAAAATACCCACCCGCGGGGCGTGTCGCCTTGGTGCCTGCCGGGAAGTAGTGTCCCACCGCCTCGGCGAAAGTGGCTTGTTGCGTGGCAAGGGCACGGCGGAGCTTGCGCAGATGCTTGTCGAAGCCGCCGCGTTCCAGATAGGTCGCCAGCGCGAGTTGGACCGGAGCGGACGCGCTCAGCGTCGTCGTAAGTTTTTGACGTGCGACAGCCTTGGTATAACGCCCCGGCGAAGCCCAGCCGATGCGGTAGCCCGGCGCCAGGCACTTCGAGAACGAGCAGCAGTGCAGCACCAGGCCCTGCTCGTCGAAAGCCTTTGCGGGCGCGGGGCGCTTGTCGCCGAAATAGAGTTCGGCATAGACGTCATCCTCGATCAACGGGATGTCGTGGCGTGCCAGCAGATCGACCAGGTCCTTCTTCTTGGGCTCGGGCATCAGGCCGCCGAGGGGATTCTGGAAGGTGGTCATCAGCCAGCACGCCTTCGGCTTGTGCCGCGCGATCGCGTGTTCCAGCGCGGCGAGGTCGATCCCTTCGCGGGGGTGGGTCGGAACCTCGATGGCCTGCAGCCCCATGCGTTCCAGCGACTGCAGCGCAGCGTAGAAAGTCGGCGACTCCACGACCACCGAATCACCCGGACGGGTCACCGCCGCCAGGCAAAGGTTCAAGGCTTCCAGCGCGCCATTGGTGATGACGATCTCGTCCGTATGCACCTGCATGCCGTCGGCCAAGTAGCGCAGCGCGATCTGGCGCCGCAAGGCGGCGTTGCCCGGTGTCAGGTCGTCGACGGTGCTCCACGGGTCGAGCGACTGCGCGCTGGCGGCCATGGCCTGACCGAGGCGGGCCAGCGGGAACAGCATCGGACTCGGAAATGCCGAGCCGAACGGAACGACATCACGTGTCATGCTCGATTCGAGAATCTCGAACACCCGCTCGCTGACATCGACGGCGATCGAATCGTCCTTGGGCTGTGACGTCAGGTCAAGTTCGGGTGGCACACGTCGCACGCCTGCGGATACGTAATACCCCGATCTCTCCCTCGCTCGGATCAGGCCGCGCGCTTCGAGCAGGTAGTACGCCTGGAAGACCGTGGAGGCGCTGACACCCCGGCTGGTGCTGGTGTGCCGCACGGAAGCCAAGCGATCGCCGGGACGCAGCACACCGGTGCGGATCGACTCTTCGACATCGGCGGCAAGTGCCTCGTAGCGCTTCATCACAAGCCTTTCACGCACAGGAGTGGCAGGGTCATGGCGCCGCAGTCTGATGTGCTTTTTCTTGATTCTATCGACACGTTTGAATCTGCGCTTATCTAGGAATTTTCCTATCGCGCAACGCCCATACTGAACACATCTGATCTGCTTTTTTGACCGCTAACTGGTGATTCACTGTCTGAGCGATCCTGCCTAGCATCATGGTCAACCGTCTTCCCGGTCTGCATCCGATCGAGGGAAGACAGAAAGAGCACATGAACCCCACCGCCCTGCTGCTGGCCACATTTCTGCTGTCGATCACCGGCCTGTTCGCGTTCATCTGGTCCTTGCGGAAAGGTCTCTTCGACATCGAATCGACTGGTGCCCGGACCATCTTTTCTTCTGGAGAGATCGGGCTGCCCGAAGAGCCCTCAGCCAGCGCGGAGCAGCGGCGCCGGCTGGAAGAAGTGACCGCCGTTCATGCGCGGCCCGCGCAGGGCATGGCGTCCAGCGAAGCGGCTGTCCGTGAGGCCGCGGATCGCTCCAGCGCGTTTCCGGCCTTCGTGCTCATTGGTTCCGCTGTTGCCTGGCTGATCGTCGCTTCCGCAGCAGGCCTGCTGACTTCGCTCAAGCTCCACTGGCCAGATCTGCTGACCGAGCAGGCCTGGCTCACGCTGGGCCGGCTGCGCACGCTGCATCTCAACGCAGTGGCCTATGGCTGGGCGCCGCTGGGTCTCCTGGGTCTCGCGATCTGGATGCTGCCGCGCCTGCTCAAGACGCAGTTGGAGGGTGGCCGACTGGTCATCGTCGGTGCGGTGCTCTGGAATGCAGGTCTGATCGCGGGACTGGGCGCGATTGCCATCGGCTTGAGTGCTGGCATGGAGTGGCTGGAGATTCCCTGGCAGATCGGTGGCCTGTTCGCCGTGGGCGGCATGCTGATCGGCCTGCCGATGGCGCTGATGCTGCAGCGCCGCCAAGCACACCACCTCTACGTGTCCGTGTGGTACATGGGCGCGGCGCTGTTCTGGTTCCCAACGCTTTACATCGTTGCCAAGATTCCTGGCGTGCACTTCGGGATCGAGCAGGCGACGATGAACTGGTGGTTTGGCCACAACGTCCTGGGATTGTTCTACACGCCGCTGTCGCTCGCCAGTGTCTATTACTTCCTGCCCAAGGTGATCGGCCGGCCGGTGCGCTCATACAACCTGTCGCTGCTGGGCTTCTGGACGCTGGCTTTCTTCTACGGCCAGGTCGGCGCCCATCACCTGATCGGCGGACCGATTCCGGAGTGGCTGATCACGCTCTCCATCGTGCAGAGCGTCATGATGATCATCCCGGTGATGGCGTTTTCGCTCAACCAGCATCTGACGCTCAAGGGCCACTTTGGCGCCCTCAGACACTCGCACGTGCTGCGCTTCATCTTCTTCGGCGCGGTCATGTACACGCTGGCCTCGCTGCAGGGTTCGTTGGAGGCGCTGCGCTCACTGAATGCCGTCACGCACTTCACCCATTTCACGGTGGCGCATGCGCACCTGGGCATGTACGGCTTCGTTTCGATGGTGATCTTCGGCGGCGTGTACTTCGCGATGCCGCGAATTCTGGACACTCGCTGGCCGCAGCCCGTACTGATCAGCCTGCACTTCTGGTTGGTCGTGGCGGGCTTCGCGGTCTACATGATCACGCTGAGCATCGGCGGCATCCTGCAAGGCTTGATCCTCTTGGATGCTGCACGACCCTTCATGGACTCGGTGGCCGTCTCGTTGCCATGGCTCCAAGGTCGCTCCATCGGCGGCGCATTAATGACGTTGGGACACCTCGTGTTCGCCTGGCATGTCGTGTTGATCACGGCACGCTCGGGCGTGTTCACCCAAACGGATCGGATCGCGGTTCAGCCATCTGCCGAGGCTGTCTGAAATCATGGAAAACGAACTCAAACTCGTCAGCGGCGCGATGATTACGCTTTCACTGGCTACCGCCGCGATGATCGTCGTGCCCTTTCTGCAGTTGAAAGACGAGCCGGCGCCAACGGCACTGAAGCTCTACACCAGCCAAGAACTGCGCGGCCGCGCGGTCTATATGGCCAATGGCTGCATCGCCTGCCACACGCAGCAACCCAGCACCACGGGTGCCGGCATCGCGGACGCACGACGCGGCTGGGGCCGGGCTTCGGTCGCCGGCGACTATCACTACGACGAACCACCCCTCTTGGGCACGATGCGCACAGGGCCGGACCTCTTCAATATCGGCGTCCGCCAGCCCAGCGCAGACTGGCACCTCGGCCACCTCTTCCAGCCGCGCGCTTATGTGCCCGGCAGCATCATGCCGGCCTACCGCTTCCTGTTCGAAGTCAAGGACGAAGGTACGGCGGCCAAGGGCGAGCGGCTGGTGACGCTGCCGCCCGGAACCGTTCCTCTCGGCAAGACAGTGGTCGCCACGCCGGAGGCGATCGACCTCGTGGCCTACCTGCAAAGCCTCAAGCACGAGTATGCCGTGCTCACCCCGGCGCAGGCCGAGGCCGTCACGCGCATGCTGCCGGCCCGCCGCGCAATCGAGCCCCCGGCGGCGCCAGCCTTGTCGCCCCAAGACGCCACAGGAAAGAGCAATGCAGCAACCTCAGCAAAACCGTAAGAGCGAGAACGCCGATCCGCACGAGCAGTACAACCCGGTTCCGCGCGTGGTGCTCTGCCTGGCGCTCGCCCTTGTCGTCTGGGCCGTCGCCTACATCCTGATGGCGCGGCCCGACGGGCTGGCCGGCCTGGGCGACCAGCGCGTGCCCGACACCCTGGCCCAAGGGACCGCGCCGGCGACAGGTGCTGCGATCGATGGGCGGCAAGTCTTCGTCTCCAAATGCCAGGCCTGTCACCAATCGGCGGGGCAAGGCCTGCCCGGCGTATTCCCGCCGTTGGCAGGCTCGTCGTGGGTCAAGGGTCCGGCGGAGATTCCGCTGCAAATCGTGCTGCATGGGCTGAACGGGCCGATCGATGTTGCCGGGGCAACGTACAACGGCTCGATGCCCGCTTTCAGCGAGCAGATGAACGACGCCGAGCTGGCCGCCGTGCTGAGCTTCGTGCGCAGTGAATGGGGCAACGCAAGCCCGGCTGTCGACGCGGAAGTGGTCCAGGCAGCACGCAAGAGTGCCGAAGAACGCACGCAGCCGTGGCCAAACATCGAGGAACTCCAGATGTTCGTTGCCACCGGCGGATCCAAGCCATGATGAAAGACTGGCGCACTTTGGCATCGACGACGCTGGTCGCCGTCCTTGCACTGTGCGCCTTCGCTGGCGTGACCCATGGCTTCACTGCAGTGACCTCGGATGGCGTGCGTCGCTCGGACATCGCCAGCAACCCTCGTGTGTTGCCCGACATCGCGCTGGTGGACTCGTCGGGACAAATGCTGTCGCTGAGCGATTACGGTCGACCGGCCGGCCAAGTCACTTTCGTAGCGCTCGCGTACGTGCGCTGCCGAACTTTGTGCCTCACGAGTGCCGCGGGCCAGTCCTGGTTGCAGGGCGAGATACGCTCTCGCGGCCTCGGCGGTCGAGCGCGACTTCTCACGCTGAGCTTCGATCCAGCAAGCGACACACCCGATGTGCTCGCGGAACACGCGCGGCGTCTTACCGCAGACCAGGACCTCTGGCGATTCGCCACCGTTCGAAAGACGGCCGATCTGCGGGCCATGCTCGACCTATTTGGCATCGTCGTCCTGCCCGACGGGCTGGGTGGCTATTCCCACAACGCGGCGCTCTTCGTAGTCAGTGAGGACGGTCGATTGAGCCGCGCCTACGACATCGAGCGCCCGGATATCGCGCTGGCCGACTACCTGCGCAAAGCGGAAGAGAGGTGAACTTCCCGATCTGCTTGAAGGCCAGGGCGCGCAGCAGCACCCCGGGGCTGTTGCTGGTCGTGATGGCATGCGTGCATCCTTGGCTCGAGCAGACCATGGCGCGKCACATGGGACTGGAACTGCCCGCACTGTTTCTCCTCGGCTGCTTCGCCGCGGCCAGCGCGGGCAACAGCCTGAGCCGTGCCATCGCTCCATGGAATGTCAACGGCGTGCCGGGCTTGTTCTTCGCGCTGTCCGTCACTGGTTTCTGGATGGTTCCGGCTGCGCTCGACGCGGCGGTGCTGCACGTTGGCATGGCGATGGTCAAGGTGGRGAGCCTCATCGCGGCTGGTGCGCTGCTGCGCGCATCCTGGTCTTCCGCGGGGCTGATCATTCAGGCTTTCTTCGTCCTGAACTGGTTCTGGATGACGCTGGCAGGAGGTCTGCTCTACCAGGAGGCGCCGCAGCAACTATGCAGTGTCTACCTGGTCGACCAGCAAAGCCAGGCCGGCAGGGCCGTGGTGATCTGGGCAATGGCCGGCCTGGGCGCTTGGCTGTGGCTCATCTCGCTGACAGCATTGTCAGACGATGCTCTTTCGTCGCCTTCGGTGCCGCTTCCTGATCGATGCGCCAAGCCGCGTCCATGAAAACGCGGATCAGCGCATGCTGTGCCCGAGCGAGCGACCCTGATGCAGACAGCTTCGGCGCTGCAATTTCCTGTCTTCGTCGACGGGGAGAGCTACGACGGAACGCCCGAGAGGCATCAACGTGCATCGAGTCCTGCTACGCCGCACCACCTAACTGATACCAGGCTACACCATCCTCATCGATCTCGCAGCGGGCCTCGCCTCGATGCACAAGGTAGTTCAGGCATGCGACGCTCTCACCGGTGGCCATGCCCAGCAAGTTGACATCCGCCTCACCGATCGCGCGGGCGAACAGCGAAGCAAAGACATCGACCACGCGTTTGGGAGTAGCCAGAGTCCGTCGAAGGCGCTCGATAGCGCGGTCCTGACCCGCTTCCAGTGACTCGAGCCTGGCGTGCAGTCCACGGAAACACTCGTTGTGCGCAGGAAGCACCAAGACGTCGTCGGGAACCTCGCGCCTTACTTTCGCTAGCGACGCATACCAGTCGGACATCGGATCCGCGTCCGGCTCGGTCGGATAGACCGATACGTTGGACGATATTCTGGGCAGTACCTGGTCGCCGGAAATCAGGACCTTCAGCGCCGGACAGTACAGGCAGGCATGCTCGGGCGAGTGGCCATTGCCCACCACGACGCGCCAGAGCTGGGCGCCAATGCGCACCTCTTCGCCGTCGTGCAGGCGGCGATAGCTGTCCGGCAACGCATGGATGTATTTGCCAAAGTTGCCGAACCGCACGCGGTAGTTTTCGATCGCCGCGGAGCTCCAGCCGGCGCGCCGGTAGAACTCGATGCCTTCAGGCGGCGCCTCGCGGCCGGTGTCGGAAACCATCACGCGGCAAGAGAGGTACTCGAGCCGCGTCATCCACAGACGGACCCCGAATTTGCGCGTAAGCCATCCCGCCATGCCGATGTGGTCGGGATGCATGTGCGTGATGAACACCCGGGTCAGCGAGCGGGTGTCTGGCGCATTGGCGAACAACTCGCGCCAGACATGTACGGATTCCTCGGATCGCAATCCCGTGTCGACCAGGGCCCAGCCATTGCCGTCGTCGAGCATCCACAAGTTGATGTGGTCCAGCGAGAAGGGAAGCGGCATTCGGATCCAGTGCACGCCTGGGGCCACTTCAATGCTGCGCCCTCGCTCCGGCGGTGCGTCGAAAGGGTATTCCAGCCTCGCCTTGGCCGGGGGATCAACGTCTTCGAGTCCATCGGACATAAGTACTCCTCAAGTTCCAGATTGGCGCCGCCACTTCGCGCCGATGCCACGCAGCCGGGCACGGAGGGATGCGCGTTCTTGCCATCGGCCAGGCGACCCTCGATCTCCCACAGGCCATCGGGGCGCAGACAGCCCTTGCAGCTGACCTGGCGATCGTAGACCAGGCGTCGTGCAAAGTGTCGACCCGCTGCGGAGCAATTCATCTGGCCGAACGTGAAATTTCCTTTCGAGACTGCAACGACGGCAAAGCAGGATTTGCCAAGCGACGAACCGCGTCACTTTCCGACCCCGTCTAGAAGCCGCAAAAGCGCGTAAAAAAAGCGCGTAAAGCTTGTCACCGGCTCCCTCGGTGCGCGCACGCGGTTCTCTGCGGCATCCGGATCGGCGTAGCCGAGCGCCATGCCGCACACCACCATCAGGTGCTCGGGGACGGCCAGCGCTTCGCGAAGGATGCTGGGGTACACGGTCCAGGCGCGGGCAGCGAGCATGATGTTCTGCATGAACATGCCATCGACCCAGCTGCCTCACGCCATCCGTCGATCGACTGTGAAGACGAGTCCGTCAGGCGTGTCGAAAAAGTTGAAGTTGCGAGCGTGCTGTCGATGAATCGCAGCCTTGTCCCCCTGCCGAAGACGAAGGCGTCGAGCAGTTCGCCCGAAGGGCCCTTCGCATAGCGCGAGGTGTAGTCCGAGAGTGCGCCCGCTGTCGGTACGCCGCAGACCAGCGTGTTGGCCGTGGCGTTGCTGCGATCGTCCAGGTGGTTGTAGGCATTGTCGTACCACGCGGTACCGCTTACCCGAAAGCCCTACTTCTTGCCGACGACGAGATCGAGCTCGCTCAGCAGGTCCAGGCGGTTCGCGATCAGCGAGTGAAGCTGAAGTTGCGGTCGCCGTCATCGAAGTTCGGCTTGCCCAGGATCGCGCGGTCCTGCCCCTGCGTGCGTTGGCCCAGGTTGTAGAGCAGCGAGTGAAGCTGAAGTTGCGGTCGCCGTCATCGAAGTTCGGCTTGCCCAGGATCGCGCGGTCCTGCCCCTGCGTGCGTTGGCCCAGGTTGTAGAGC
>NZ_JBFUIU010000185.1:0-13176 GCF_056401695.1 Variovorax sp. P4_D9 | reverse complement strand
CCCGAGACTGGAGGCGGCCGCGGTATGCACGAGCGCAGCATGGCCTTCGCGCCGCATGGTTTCGACCATGCCCAACGCGGTGAGCGGGTTGACGAAGCAGGAGGCACCCTGGGCCGCGGTAATACCCTCTGGCAGCACCAAGCAGTCCTTTGCGCGGACACGCCGGAACTGCGTGTACATGGCTCCGCCGAAGACGGCGACGGTCTTGCCCAGCAGCGCCTTCGCTGCATCGGAGCTTCCCGCCTCGACCACGACACCCGCACCCTCATTGCCCAGCGCCATGGATTCGTCCACGCGCGCGCTCACGGCAGCCATGGCCTGGCTGGGTATGGTGGCCGTGAGGATGGGATGATCCGGCGTTCCGGACATCCGCGCTGTCTCAAGATTGGCGCCTGCCAGCAGAAGGCCGAGGTCGGAAGGATTGATGGGCGTTGCTTCCATGCGCACGACCACGTCATCAGGACCTGGATCAGGGGTCGCGAGACTGATCAGCGAAAGCTCCAATTCCCCGCTCTGGCGGACAAGCGAACGCAATTGAAGACCTGTGCGTGGGGTGGGGATACTCATACTTTGCTTTCTTCACGTGTTGCTGGATAGCCAGCGATTCAATATTCACTCGGCTCGGGCACGCTGAAGGTGTCCGGCGGGCGCGAGCCGCAAAGGTGCGCCGCCAAAGCGGGATCGGCTGCGTGACGTTGCGAGGCTCGCGTCCATTTCGCCGACGTGTTCAGGCAGCCAGCGCTGAAGTTCCAGAGCGAGGCTTGCGACCAGCCGCTGCGCTGTCTCGGCTGGCGTCGCTGTGTCGCGAAGAATTGAGTGCACTTCGTCGAGAGAAGACAGGACCGCGGCGTGCTCGTCCAAGTGGCAGGAGGCGTTGTTGCCACCCAATCGCCGCAGATCGACGTCCTCGCGGCCGAAGTGCTCACTCGCCTCGAGGCGCAGCGTGTCGAGCGCAGCGACGGCGCCCCCGCCGGATGCACGCATGAGCGCCTGCGCCAGCCGAAACAACTCGGCATGGTCCCGGTCCAGCATGGCGTCTCCCAGGGCAGGAGGCGCGGCGAGGTGCGCGGTCATTGGGTACCTGAATGCCTATCAGACCTGAGCCAGGCTTGCCGTTTCGACGGACTCGGACAGGACCAGCGAATCCTCGTTCCGGCGCCACGGCTTGGTCGGCTTGCCTGCGTTCATCGCTTCCATTTCGCGCCAGAGAATGCGACGCAACATCGCGATGCCGCGGTCCGATGAGGCGAGTCGCTCGTTCGCACGGTCCGCGATGGCACCCTGTCCGACAAGGGTGACATAGTCCTGTGCGCTGGTGAGGCGAATGAGGGGATCCTTCGGGTACTTGCCGGCGAAGAGGTCGTCATGGTGGTCCGCTGCGTTGTAGGTCTGGCAGCCGTCGAAGTAGCGGCGCAGGTCTGCATCGCCGGCCGCCGTGGTGATCTCGGCAGCGATCAGCGTGACGCGATTCGTGTGCGTGTCGTCAATCGGTACCATGAAGTTCGAAAGCTCCATCCATGGGGCACCTTCCTTGATCGGCGGGACGGCCACGTGGTTGGCGTAGGGGAAGGTCCAGTCACTGATGCGGACCAGCGACTTCCCGCCTTCCGAGCGAATCGCGGTCTGGCGGATGCCGGCCAGCGTCTCCTCGTACCGCAGTTCCGGAACAAGAGTCGTGACCGCTTCTCCAAACACACCCACGATGCCTGTCTGGTGGGCGAAGCTCACGTGCAATGCATCAAGCGAGTTCTCAGCATGCTGCAGCCAATTGCAGGGCCAAACTTCCTGACGCTGGAACAGCAGGACATCCTTCCGCTCGAACACTGCCTTGCGCGGGAGATCGAAGACCGGCGGCTCGCCATCTCCGAGCCAGGCGAAGATCAGGCCGCAGTATTCGTGCACGGGGTAGGCCGCAATACGGATGTCTGCCTCGGTGCCAGGGCGCTCCGCCGGCCGCTCCACGCACTGGCCGGTGGCATCGTACTTCCAACCGTGATACATGCAGCGCAGCGTCTCGCCTTCGATCCAACCGGTATGCAACTTCGTCAAACGATGTGCGCATCGATTGACGATCAAGTGCGGGATGCCGCTCTCGCCCCGGTAAAGCGCAAGGTGTTCGCCAAGCAGGCGTACGGCCTTGGCGGTGCCGGGGGCGACGGTGCTTGAGAGCGCGATGGGGTGCCAGAACTTGCGCAGCACCYTCCCCATTGGGGTGTGGGCTGACGTTTCGGCCAGCGTCATCATTCGGGCGGCTTCCCGCGCGGGGTCTTGTTTGGTCACGGCATTCATGGTGAGTCCTTCTTGCTGCACAGTGCGTCCAGGCGATTCACCTGGACTTCGGAGTGAAAGCCGCCATTCGGGCGACCGTCGATGGATTGGGAATAGCGGCTGTCGGAAGAGGGGCGGCGTGGAGATTGCGTCGCAAGATCTTTCCCACGGCGGACTTCGGAAGTTCGGTAATGAACTCGATAACCTTCGGCACCTTGTAAGGCGCAAGGTTGTCCCTGCAGTGCTCAATTACCGCTTCTCTCGTCAACGTTCCGTCGGGCGGGCGAACAATGAAGGCCTTTACCACTTCGCCACTCCGAGCGTCCGGAATGCCCACCACCGCGCACTCAGTCACGCCAGGCAGCCGAGCGATGACCCCTTCGATTTCGTTCGGATAGACGTTGAAGCCAGATACGAGCACCATGTCCTTTTTTCGATCCAGGATTCGCACGAATCCCTGCGCATCCATAGTGCCGATGTCTCCGGTGCGAAAGTAGCCTTCGCACGTGAATGCGGCGGCGTTCGCTTCCGGCTGGTTCCAGTACCCACGCATCACCTGCGGGCCCTTGACGCAGAGTTCGCCTTCCGAGCCGCTCGGCAGCGGCCGGCCTTGCTCGTTGGCAACGATGAGATCGGTGGATGGAATCGGAAAGCCGATGGAGGCTGTGAACTCGGGGTTGGCCCACGAATTGATGGAGACGACGGGCGCGGTCTCGCTCAAGCCATAGCCTTCGAGAATGTGTCTGCCGCTGCGGGCGCGCCAGCGGTCCGAGACAGCACCCTGGATGGCACTACCGCCGCCGATGGCCAGCTTGATCTGGCGAAAATCGACGTCTTTCAACTGCGGCAAAGCCAGCAAGTTGCCGAACAAGGTGTTGACGCCAGTCACGGCGGTGATCACGCCGCTGGAGAAAGCGGCCACCAACTGAGCGGGATCGCGCGGGTTGACCACCAGCACGTTGCGCGCGCCGAAGCTCACGAAGGTGAGGAAATTCACCGTCAGCGCAAAGATGTGGTACAGCGGTAGCGCCGTGACGATGGTCTCGCGGCCTTGTTCGACCGCTCCGGATAGCATCGCGCGCACCTGAAGTATGTTGGCTATTAGGTTGCCATGGGTGATTTCTGCGCCTTTGGAGACGCCGGTCGTGCCACCTGTGTATTGCAGAAGCGCCAGGTGGTCGCGGCTCAGCGTCGGGGCATCGACGCGCGGCAAGGCCGCGCCCTGTGCCAGCGCCGCGAAAAACAGCGTCGCACGCAGGCCTGCCTCCATGATCGGCGCGTCGCCACCGACGACCACCAGACGCTCGACGGACGTGCCATCGAGCGCGGCGCGCGCCACCGACAGCGCCGCATGAGATACCACCAGCACGCGGGCGCCCGAATCCTGCAGTTGATGCCGCAGTTCCCGCGCGGTGTACATCGGATTGATGCTGACTTGCACGGCGCCCGCACCAAGTGTGCCGAGCAGCGTGATCGGGAAGGCCGGTACGTTCGGCAGCATGACCCCCACGCGATCACCTTGATGAATCCCGGCTTCGATGAGCCAGGCGGTCCAGGCACGCGAACGCGTCAGCAGTTCGGAAAAGGTCAGGGACTCGTCTGCTGCGGCGATCGCGACGGAATCGGCGTGCGCGGCCGTCGTGCGTTCAACAAGCTCGATGACGCTGGTGTAGGCGCTGGCGTCAATCGTGGCCGGCGCACCGGGCGGGTAGCCAGGGAGCCAGATGCGGTCTGCGGGGGCGATGCGCATGTCGTCGTTCTCTTCAGTTCTTCAGTCGGATAAGAAGTGCGTCAACCAAGCAACAAGGCGGCTGCGGACGTTCGTTGAGCCGCTCTCTTGCCGAGAGCATCCTCACTGCGGCAAGGGCTCCGCCGCCTTGCGCAGTTTGGAGAACCGCTGTCCTTGCTCCAGTTCACCGTTCAGGAATGCTCGAAAGGAAATGGTGTCGAGGTATCCAGCCTGGGCGCCTGTGTTGGCGAGCGTGCGCGTCACGACCTCGTCACTCATCGCCTCGCGTACGGCGTCCGACAGGCGCTTGACCATCTCGGGAGGCGTGCCAGCAGGTGCGTGCAGACCGACCCAACTGCTGATCGCAGCCGCCGGCACGCCGCTTTCGGCCATCGTTGGCGTGTCGGGCAACTGACTGGAGCGCGTCGCGCTCGTGATGGCGAGTGCGCGAAGCTGGCCGCCATTGACGAGGCCTAGCGCGACGCTGATCGGCATCACTGCCATGTCGATCCGCCCACCGACGAGGTCAGGAACAATGGCCGTGGCTCCCTGCGCGTATTGCACGACAAGAAATCGAACGGAAGCCGAATCGGCAAGCACCATGTTCACCATCGTCTGAGGTGCACCCGGCCCGGATTCGGCAATGCTGATGCTGCGGTCCTTCTTTGCGGCCACAAACAGTTCCTGCAAGGTTCGATAGGGAGAAGCCTTGGGGACCACCACCACGCTCGGGGAGATACCGATTCGCGCAATGGGCGTCAATTGCTGCGGAGACCATGCAAGATTCGCTTCGACCTGTGGGTTGGTCGTGATGTAGTTCCCGCTCACCAGCAGCAGGCGCGAGTCCGCCGAAGCGCGTGCCGCATAGGCAGCCCCGACATTGGCATTGGCGCCTGGCTTGTTCTCCACCACAAATGGCGTGTCCATGGCGACGGCCATCTTGCTCACCACCGCGCGCGTCACCGTGTCGAGCAGTCCGCCTGCGCCGTAAGGCACGATGACTCGGAAAGGCTTGCCGTTGTCGGCCAGGGCGCCGACGGGCGAGATGAGCAGAGCGGCAGACAGCATCCAAAGAATCGGCTTCATGGTGGGCCCCAGATTGCTTCGAGGGGCGCGACCAAGCGCACGCCCGGAACGCGGATCCCGTTCGGCCGACCGCTGGCCGTTTGCCCGTGGCGTTCGTTCATGAACGGCGGCACGGCGGGCCCGTCGCTGCACGCGAGCCAGAGCCGCATCAGGTGGCGCCTTCGCTCGACTTCAGGCCAATCCTCGAACGACGTGCGCGAATGAAACACCGAGTAGTTGCTCACCAATTGGATGTCGCCGGGGTGGAACTCCATGTCCAAATGCAGTTCGGGGTCCGCCGCCAGCGCATCCAGGACATCCATCGCCTCGATTTGCGCACCTGTGAGTCGGGGAACTCCCGGGAGTGCCTGTGCCTTAACGGCAGCACTGCGCACGTACGTAGTGATCAACCGACCTTCGCATGGCGCAAAGATCGGCACGCAGTCGTATATCGGCTTGCCGCTGGGAACTTCTCCCCAACGGGTGTAGTGGAGGGGCTCGAGAAGCGCGAGGGCGCAATCGGGCCTGCGCCGGACCATCTCATTCCAGCACGTGGTCGAACTCACCACCGATGACAGACCACCAGATCGCGCTGTGCGTAGGCACAGCAGGGTGACGATGTCGGAGACATCGCAGTGGTAGTTGAGTCGCGCACTGGTTTGGTATCCCCGAACTTCCGGGTCGACGTAGTTCAGGCCGAGATTGGCGACATGGCCCAGCACGTGCCCTTTGCCGTTTTGCGACACGGCCTCGCCGATGTGCAGGCCGATTCCCCAATACGCGATCGCTGCCTGGCGCCGCGTGTAGCGCTCCACCGGAAGGCCCCGGATCAGGTAGAAGCCTCGGCCGTGAAGCACCTCGCGGCGGAAACCGGCCAGCTTTTGGGATAGGCCTGGGAGCGCAAAGTCGTCGATGCCGACGTCCAGGATGTCGATCGCCGAGTCGATGTGTGCAACGGCGGCATCGATCTCGGCAATCTCGTCGGCCGACATCTTGTAGATCCAGTCGTCTCGCTCGACCATCGCTGGGCCCGTCCAGGCTTGTGCATTGTCGAAAAGAGGAAGGTTGTCTGAAGTCCACATGGGGCGGTCCTGTGTTGCCGCGTGTTGTCTCGTCATTGTTGTGCTCCGATGCATGTTTCGAGGGGCACTGCAGTATGAAATGCACAGATACCAAGGTCCAATGCAAAGCATCGCATCCTTCATACCATCGTTGCTATGGATGAATGCGCTCGAGCGTCAACCCAGATGCCAGATTCAGCTCCCCCTCATTCCCTTTGGGGACGGCCCGATATTGGAGTGCAGTGCAGCAAAGTAAGCTTCGGCGATGGAAACCGGGGCATCGGCAGGAGGTCTTGCAACTGCGTGCCGTGCTGCGCAGCATCAGCCCGCTGATCTGGCGGCGCCTGCTAGTGCGAGGCGATACCAGCGTCGCCCGGCTGCACCAGATCCTGCAGGTCGCGTTCGGCTGCCAACGCTGATTGCTGATCGACGTCCTTGATCGGCACGAACCTCATGTTTGGTCGCGACGCCGCCTCGCAGATCGCCTCGGCATCGGCCGCGTCGTTCTTGTTCGTCTTCACTTTCAAGTCCTTGACGTGACCGCACCCGAGCTGCCGTCTTGATGTCCCGAACGGRCATGAAAATGTCCCGTTGGGTCAATCRTCGGKTGGCAGGCTGAGCCAAACTATCCCCGCAATTCATCGATCTCCGTCGTCACTCAGGGGGGCCAACGTCRGCTCCATTCGATACAGCACACCAACCAGACCACCCATGCCCCCTCCATCCACACCCAGCAGCGCAAACCCGTTAGCGCGCCTCACTTCCCTTCAAGTCATGCTGCTACTGGGCAGCTTGGGCACGCTGAATACCCTGTGGTCGGACATGCTGTTTCCCGGGATCAAGTCCATGCAGGAGGACCTTGGCACTTCGGCCACCGCTGTACAGCAAACCGTCTCGCTGTACTTTGTGGCCAGTGCCTTCATGTGCCTGTGGCATGGCGTGCTCTCGGACGCCTGGGGACGGCGCAAGCCACTGTTCATTGGGCTGGTCGTGCTGGTGCTGACTTCGCTGCTGAGCCTGCTGGCCACCCGCATAGAGCACCTGTGGATTCTTCGCGCCGTGCAAGGTCTGGTCGTAGGCCTGGGCCACGTCTTGTGCCGCGCTGTCATACGGGACCTGCACAGCGGCGAGGTCGCACAAAAGATGATTGCCCATACCACCTTGGTGCAATCGGCCGGCACCATCATCCTGCCAATGCTCGGGGGCTGGCTGACGTGGATGTGGGGCTGGCGTGCGCTGTTTGCGTTCCTCAGCGCGGCGGGCGTCATCATGCTGCTGGTCTATGCGCGCAAGCTACCTGAAACCCTGCCCCCGGCACGACGCCAAGCCATACGTCTGGACAACCTGTGGCGCAACTACCGCTTTGTGCTGGGGTCACCCTGGTTCAGGCGCCTGACCGTGGCTCACTCCTGCAACTGGGCGGCCATGTTTCTCTATGTGGCGGCGGCCCCCCAGCTCTTGACGCATTTGCTGGGGCGGTCCCACCGATGTCTACCTGGTCTTCACCCCCATGATGGTGGGGCTGATTGCTGGCTTTCTGTGCCTACCGCGCCTRGTGCAACGCTGGGGCACGCAACGCACCCTGTACCTTGCMTATGCGGGATTTGTCGTCGTCAACGTGCTCAACACCACGCTGGCCGCAATGGTGCCGCCCGGGCTGATCCATTTGCTGCCGATTGCGACCTACGCCTTTGTGACAGCCGTGTCCATGCCGCTGCTCGTGGGCCATGCGCTGCATCCCTTTCCTGACAATGCCGGGCTGGCCGCTTCCTGCCAAATGTTCCTGCAATACAGCATGATGGCGGTGGCAGCCGGTCTGCTCGCACCCTTGCTATGGGATTCTTTGTGGCACCTGGCCCTGGGCTGTGTCGTCCTCACCTGCATCAGCATGACATTGCTACTGTGGCAACGCTACGCCACACACAAGGCGCAAAAGGCAGCCGCCATCCAGGTGTGAACACCCCGCGTACCGRCCTTCGCGGCGGGCCTCACCGGCCCTCGTCGTGCGAATCGATGAAGCGCTCGATGCGGCGCGCAGTGGCGGCAGGTTGCGTCAGCACGAACAGGTGGCCGCAATCGATCGTTTCCAGCGTCGCGTCGCGCAGGCTGCCCGCGATGATGCGTCCGTTGATGGGCGGCACGATGGGATCGTCGACGCCCATGAGCACCAGCGCAGGCGCCTTGACGCGGTGAAGCCGGTGCCAGCTGGTCCAACCCAGCGTGGCGATCAGCTGGTAGAGGTAGCCCAGTCGGCTCGGTTCGCGCATGGCTTGCGCGTGCATCTGCAGCAGGTCGYGCTCGAAMCGCAGCGCGCCTCCGTAGAGYTCRCCGCCGATCCGCACGAGATATGAGGGGTCGAGGTAGCGCCTTGGRCTCAGCATCTTCAGCAGCACGCCGGGCCGTCCCGGCACCATGACGAAGCCYGCASAGGTGGCCGCCAGYGTGAGCGTGCGGCAGCGCGYCGCRTGGCGTATCGCGAATTCCTGCGCCGCCGCGCCGCCCCAGGAGACGCCGAAGATGTCTGCCTGGTCGATGCCGAGCGCATCGAGCARCCGGGCCGCMAGRTCSGCGACGCCGGGCAGGCGATAGGGCAGCCACGGCACCGGCGATTCGCCGACGCCCGGCACRTCRAAGGCCACGACGCGCGTGCGCTCGAAGCATTCGATGAAGGGCGCCATGGTCTCGATGCTTGCACCGATGCCRTTGAACAGCAGCATCGTGCGGGTCGCCTTCGGCGCTCCGCCGATGGCAATCCGCACGCGCCGACCGTCGAGRTTGATGAATTGGGTAGTCAGGGGWTGCTTGRATGCCATCAGTYRCCGTTGCCCACGTAGGTGCCGGGTGCGGCGCACAGCGGGGGATRGGCACGCGATCCCTCCTGGCGTGGAGCGCGTCGTTGCGGATCGGAGCGTTTTGCGAGCCACGCGGCCAGGTGCGGCCACCAGCTKCCTTCGTGACGRACGCTRCCGGCYTCGAATTCCTCGGGCGTGTCGTGGCTTCCAGCATGCGTGAGGAAGGCGCTCTTGCGACTGCCTCCGGGCGGATTGACGATCGACTGGACGTGGCCGCTGGAGCTCAGGACGAACTCGCTGTGCCCGCCGAGCAGGCGTCGCGTCTGATAGCAGCCGTCCCACGGCGTGATGTGGTCTGTCTTGCCCGCGAGGATGTAGCTATCGCATTTGACGTCGCCGAGCGACAGCGGTGTTTCGCCGATCGACAATCCGCCGGGCTTGGCCAGCGCATTGGATTCCAGCAGCGCAATGAAGTCGGCGTGCAGCCGGGCAGGCAGGCGCGTGGTGTCGGCGTTCCAGTAGAGGATGTCGAACGCCGAGGGCTTCCGGCCCATCAGGTAGTTGTTGACCCAGTAGTTCCAGATGAGCTCGTTCGGCCGCAGGGAGGCGAAGATCTTCGCCAGGTCCTTGCCTTCGAGCACGCCTTTCGCCCCGCTGACCGTGCGTGCCAGGTCGAGCGTTTCCAGGTGCGCGAACAGGCCCATCGAGCTGTCGGCGATGCCTTCGATGTCCAGGATGGAGACCAGCAAGGTGAGGCTGCGGGCCCAGTCGCTGCCCTTGGCCGCGAGATGGCCCAGCAGTGCCGCCGATGTGATGCCACCCGAGCAGGCGCCGAGCACATGCAATTGCTCGGAACGCGAGATGCTGCGCGCGACGCCCATCGCGCGTTCCAGCGCCATCACGTAGGTTTCCAGACCCCAGTCCGACTGGCCGGCCTCGGGGTTGAACCAGCTCACCACGTAGACGGTGAAGCCCTGCTGCACGAGGAACTCGATCAGGCTGCGGCCCGGCGCGAGATCCCACACGTAGTACTTGTTGATTTGCGGCGGGACGATGAAGAGCGGCGTGCCGTGCACGGAGTCGGTCTGCGCCCGGTACTGGATGAGTTCCAGCAGTTCGTCGCGGAGCACCACCGAGCCCGGCGTCGCGGCGAGGTTCTCGCCGACGACGAAGCCCGAGCCATCCACCGACGAGGGCAAGCCACCGTTGTCGCGCCAGTCGGCGGCCATCTGGCGGATACCGTCGGCGAGGTTGAGCCCGCCGGTCTCGAGGGTGCGCTTGAGCGCCGCCGGATTGCCGACCAGCGTGTTGGTGGGCGCGAGCGCGTCGGTCAGCATCCCGAGCATCATCTTTGCCCTGGCCTCGTCGCGCGGCGGCAGGTCCAGTTCGCCGGCAATGCGATGGATCTCCTGAACCACCGCCAGATGGGCCTGCATCAGGCGGCGGTACAAGCCGTTGTCCTGCCAGGCCGCGTCGTCGAAACGGTGGTCGTTCGGCGACGGACTGATCGTGGATTGACCGGTCGTGATCTTGAGCAGCTCGGCCGTGGCGCGGCGCAGGCCCTCCGTCGACTTGAACGGCTGCGTCAGCGCGCCCATGGAAAGCGCGCCGAGCGAATCGGTCAGGCGCGTGGCGCCTGTCGGGTTTTGCGATTCGTTCATGCCGTCACCGCCGTTGCTGCCGTTGCTGCCGTTGCTGCCATCACCATAGCGAGCGAGTCGGCCACCATCAGTGGCTTTGAGGGATCGACGATGCTGTGTGCCGTGTTCTTGCATCGGACCAGGAAGCCGCCGGTCTTCGGTGTCACATCGGTCACTTCCACGCGCAATTGCACGAGGGTGCCCGCGGGGACGGGCGCGAGGAAGCGCACCCGGTCGAACCCGTAGTTCAGCACGTTGGCGGCATCGCTCGGGTAGACACCGAGTTCGAAATGCGCCGTCGGAACCAACGACAGCAGCAGCATCCCGTGTGCGATCGTGCCGTCAAACGGTCCCTGCGTTCGCGCGCGATCCACATCTACGTGGATCCACTGCGTGTCTCCGGTGCATTGCGCAAAGCGATCGATGCGCGTCTGGTCGAGCAGGATGGGTGTGGTCACCCCGAAGTGATGGCCGACATGCTCCTGCAGCGTGTCGAAGCAATAGTTAGAGGGAGCAGGCAACGGAAGACTCCTGTGATGAGGGTGGTTGGGCCAGGTCGATCTGGACCTGGCCATCGTGTATGCGGATCGGATAGACGCGCACGCCGAAGCCCGGGGCTCCGCGCATGCAGCCGGTGGTCAGATCGAAGCGCAGCCCGTGCGCACGGCAGCTCACCGCGCCGCCATCGAGCTTGCCGGTGACCAGCGAGGCGCCCTGATGCGGGCAGCTGTCGGCCAGCGCGTGAACGCGCTCGCCGACGCARAACAGCGCGATCTCRTGGCCGYCGGCACGCAGCAGGCGRCGCGTGCCGTCGCSCACTTCATCTGCCGCCATGGCATCGATCCATTGCGACATCGCTGCAACATCGTGAGCGACGGGCTCGACGGTTCCGGTGGTATTCGAGTCTTTCAATTCAGCCTCCGAGAAACTCTCGAAACTCGTCAGCGGCAAGCCGCAAGTTGTGAGTCGGGCAGGCTTGGCTCGTCGACCAGCGGGCTTGCGGCCCGCCCGGCATCGCGCTCATAAGTGCGAGAGCCGATCACCAGCATCCAGGCGGCAGCGATCCCGAAGACCGGTGTCACGGCCAATGCCATCTGCAGGCCGAAGGCGTCGGACAGTACGCCCCCAATGAGCGGTCCCATTGCCATGCCGAACAGGTTCTGGAGCAASCCGAGGATCGAGGCACCMGTGGCGCGGAAGCCGGGGTGAACGACGTTCATGACAATGGCAGCAGAAGGGCCGGCGGTACAGGTCGCAAAGAAGCCGCCGAGGGCAAACAACGCGAACTGCGCCTGGTTGGAGAGCTGCACGCCCAACAACGGCAGCCCGAACGCGGCGCCAAGGACGGCTGTCGAGATCAGGCACAGCACTGCCATGGCAATCACCCGAGCGCGCGGATGCCGCTTTCCGGCCATGTCACACACGATGCCCCAGAGCACGCTGCCAAACGCACCGCACAGCACGACAAGCGCGGCATGCACGCCTGCCTGTGCAGGCGCAACCCCATGCACACGGTTCAGGAAACTCGGCAGCCAAGACCACATCGCCGACAGAACGATGAGTTGCACTGCGCTCCCGATGCCCACCCACAGCAGCGTCGGCGACCGCTTCAGTGCCCCGAAGGCCGCACGGAAGACGCCGACAGCCGAGCGCGTGGCTCCGTGGGCATGCGTGCCGACGTCGACCGTGTGGTAGTCGCGCACCTTGATGTAGAGCAGACTCATCACGAGCCCAGGAATGCCGACSACGCCGAACGCCGCCTGCCAACCCCAGCGCGCCGCGATGACGCCACCGAGCGCGACGCCGAGCACGGAGCCCACGGAGGCGGCCGCCATGAAGCTGCCCATCAGCGCGCTGCGCATCCGATCGGGGAAGTGGGTTGCAATGAGCGCGGCGCCCACCGAACCGTAGCCGGCCTCTCCGACGCCGACCACGGCGCGCGCCGCCAAGAGCGTGCTGTAGTTGCGCGTGAACATGCAAGAGATCGAGGCGATGCTCCACACCGTGGCCATCGTCACGATGCTTTTGACGCGGCTCACGCGGTCGGCAACGAGCGACACCGGAAGCGCGCAGGCGGCGAGGACGATCGAGAGGGCCGAGACCAGGGCGCCGAGCTGCTTGTCCGACAGGCCCCAATCGGCCTTCATGTACGGGAACAGCGAGACGATGACCTGGCGATCGATGTAGTCGAAGAGCATCAGGCCGATGGTCATCGCAAAGGCGAACCACGCCTGGCGCGGCCCGAACAGGTAGCCGTCGTTCGGCTTTGAGGCGGTAGTTGGGATATTCACTTTGTCTCCTTCGTTATATAAATTCATGGGTCGGCGCCGCTGCCCAAGGCGCCATCGCAAGGACGGCAACCGAGGGCATGGTGGGCGCCTATCGGACTCAGGCGGTCGGCAGCCGGTAATCGCGGAACGTCTCGCGCAGCCGGTTCTTCAGCATCTTCCCGGTGGCGCCCAGCGGAATGCTGTCGACGAATGCCACGTCGTCCGGTGTCCACCACTTGGCGATCCTGCCGTTGTAGAAGTCGAGAAGCTCCTCGCGCGTCACCTCGGCGCCCGGCTTCCTGGCCACGACCAGCAGCGGGCGCTCGTCCCACTTCGGGTGCGCGACACCGA
>NZ_JBFUIU010000184.1:0-13204 GCF_056401695.1 Variovorax sp. P4_D9 | reverse complement strand
GCGTGCATGTTCGGGATCACAGGGTGCAGCGCCAGCCGGCCAACCGCATGCATGAGCACCGTCTCGCGGAACGACGGCCCGCGCCGCGCCTTGCCCTTGCGGTAGATCGGCGACTCCATGTGGACGAAGGGCAGCGGCACGAATTCGGTGATGCCTCCGGTCTCCACCTGCAGCGCGCGCAGGTGCAGCAGGTGGCGGGCCCAGTGCTCGAACCTCTCCATGTGGCCGAACATGATGGTCGAGGTACTGCGCAGGCCGAGTCCGTGCGCGGTGCGCATCACCTCGAGCCACTGCGCGGTGTTCACCTTGTCGTGGCAGATCACCTGCCGGACCTCGTCGTCGAGGATCTCGGCCGCGGTGCCCGGCAGCGTGCCGAGGCCGGCCTCCTTAAGCTGGGCCAGGTAGTCGCGTAGCGGAAGGCCGAGCGTGCGGGCGCCCTGCCACACCTCCAGCGGCGAAAAGGCGTGCACATGCATGTCCGGCGCCTCGGCCTTGACTGCGCGGCAGATCTCCAGGTAGGTCGCGCCGGTGTAGGAGGGATGGATGCCGCCCTGCATGCAGACTTCGGTGGCGCCGCGGTCCCAGGCCTCGCGCACCCGGCGGCGGATTTCCTCCAGCGGCAGGTCGTAGGGCTTGCCGCGCAGGTCCTCGGTGGTCTTGCCCTTGGCGAAGGCGCAGAACTGGCAGCGGTAGGCGCAGATGTTGGTGTAGTTGATGTTGCGGTTGACGACGAAGCTCACGACATCGCCGTTCATCTCGCGGCGCAGGGTGTCGGCCGCCGCGCAGACCGCGCTGAACTCGTCGCCGCGGGCGCGGAAGAGGCGCACGATCTCGGCTTCGGCCAGCGTCTGGCCGGCCATGGCGCGCGCCAGGATGCGTTCGACCTCCGGCCCGGGCCGCGGGATCGCCGGCGTGGCGATCTGCCGCAGGTCGGCGGCCGGCGGATCTTCGTGCGCGCCCGGCGACCAGCTGTCGGTGCGCGGGAAGCCGTCGCTGTCGAGGCGGTGCAGCAGCGGGGTGCGCAAGACCGGATCGACCCAGCGCTCGAGTTCGCGCGCATGGGCCGGGTAGAGCGCGAGGCGCTCGGTGAGCTCCTTGCCGGCGGCCTTGGTGGCCTTGGCCAGAGCTTCCAGGTGCGGCCAGGGTGCCTCGGGGTTCACATGGTCGGGCGTCACGGGCGAGACGCCGCCCCAGTCGTTGATGCCGGCATCGACCAGCGGGCGCAGCGCGCCCGGCCGCAGGTTGGGCGGAGCCTGGATGTTCATCGACGGCTCGAAGATCAGCCGCGCGGCGGCGATGGTCCACAGGTGGTCCTCGAGCGTCGGGATCGGCGCGTTGACCATCAGGGTGCCCGCCTTCGGGCGGAAGTTCTGGATGATGATTTCCTGGATGTGGCCGTAGCGCGCGTGCAGCTCGCGCAGCGCCAGCAGCGCATCGATGCGCTCCGTGCGCGTCTCGCCGATGCCGATCAGGATGCCGGTGGTGAAGGGCACGCCGGCCTCGCCGGCCAGGCGGATGGTCTCCAGGCGTGCGGCCGGTTTCTTGTCGGGCGAACCATGGTGCGGCCCGCCGCGCTCGCACAGGCGCTCCGAGCTGCTCTCGAGCATGATGCCCTGCGAGATCGACACCTGGCGCAGCCGGCGCAGGTCGTCGAGTTCGAGCAGGCCCGGGTTCAGGTGCGGCAGCAGGCCGGTCTCGTGGTAGACGGCGCGCGCGGCGGCCTCGAGGTAGGCGAGTGTGCTGTCGTAGCCCATCTCGGCCAGTGCCTCGCTGGCGGCGTGATAGCGCAGCTCGGGCTTGTCGCCGAGCGTGAAGAGCGCTTCCTTGCAGTTGGCCGCCGCGCCGGCACGGGCGATGTCGAGCACCTTCTCGATCGACAGGTACGGCGCCTCGCCCTTGCGCGGCGCGTGGGCGAAGGTGCAGTAGTGGCAGACGTCGCGGCACAGTTGGGTCAGCGGGATGAAAACCTTGCGCGAGTAGCTGACCACATGGCCATGCGCCGCGTCGCGGCGCTCGGAGGCGGCCGGCATCAACAGGTCCAGGCCCATGTCCACCAGCCGGTAGGCTTCTTCGGGCGACATCATGTGGTGGGCTGCAAGCATCGGGTGAGTCATGGAGTCGGTTCCCTTCGGGTGGTGTGTGTCGGTTGCACCTGTGCCTGGCGCAGGCGTTGCGCGATGCCGCTGGCGCTGAGATAGGCGCAAGTGCGCGTGTTCGAGCGCTCATCCAGGCAGGCGAGCAGATCGAGCGGCCGGTCGATGTCGCGGCCGAAGCGCGGCAGCTTCAGTTGCCTCGGCGCGAGACCGAGCGCCAGCGCGGCCTCCCGATGGCGCCGGAAGCTGTCGTCGCCGAACAGCAGCGGCATGGCATCGGGAGGCGAACAGGCCAGCGCATTGGTGCCGCCATCGCTGCTGGCGGCCACCAGCGTCACGGCCGGCGAGCGACGGTGGCCGAGCGCGATCAGCTCGATGTCGGCCGAGGTGATCTGCGGCAGGTCGGCCGGCACCACCAGCATGCCGGCGCAGCGCGCTGCGGCGAGCGTGCGTGCCGCGTGCCCCAGGGCCGCGGCAAGCCCGGGCTCGGCCGGATCCGCGAGCACCTCGGTGCCAGCGGCGCGCGCAATCGCCGCGGCCTCGTCGTCCCCTGTGACGACCAGGGTGCCGGCCACGAAGGGGCAACCCGCGAGCACCTGCAGCACGTCTTCGAACATTGCCCGTGCCAAGCCGGCGCGCTCGTGGGCGGCCAGCACCGGTGCCAGGCGCTGCTTGGCTCGGCCGAAGCCCTTGACCGGGATGACCGCCCAGAGCACCGGGTCGTTCATGGCCCGATCCCGTGTGCGCGCGCGGCACCCGGCTTCGCGCCGAGAGAGGCCGCGAAAGCCAGCACCGCACGCGCCAGCGCGCGCTTGTCCTCGGCGTTGGTCATCAGCGTGCGGGTGACATGGGCTGGGATGTCGAGCGCGTCGGCCTCGGCCGCGTCGCTGTGATCGATCACCAGGCCGTCGATCAGACCGGTGTAATGCGAGGCGATGCTGGTCGAATCGACGAGATGGCCGAGCTCGCCCATGATCTTGGCCGTCGGTCCCTTGACCGCCTGACCGCCCACGATCGGCGAGACGGCCACCACCGGTGCGCCGCAGCGCTGCAGCGCCGCACGCAGCCCGGGCAGCGCGAGGATCGGATCGATGCTGAGGAAAGGGTTGGACGGGCAGATCACCACCGCGCTCAGTTCAGGATCGGCCAGCGCGCGCAAGAGCGCGGGATGGGGCGAGGCGTCGCCGGCGCCATCGAAGGAGATCGCGGTGACGGCCGGGGCGCAGCGGTGCTTGACGAAATAGTGCTGGAAGGGCAGGTCGCCTTCGGTGCTGTGGACGATGGTGCGCACCGTGTCGTCGCTCATGGGCAGGAGCTCGGCCAGGACGCCGGCGCGGCGGGCCATGTCGGCCATGACCTGGGTCAGCGTCTCGCCGCCGCTCAGGCGGCGCGTGCGCTCGATGTGCAGCGCCAGATCGCGGTCGCCGAGCGAGAACCAAGTCTCGCCGCCCCATGGCGCGAGCGTGGCCATGAAGTTCCAGCTCTCGTCGGCGCGGCCCCAGCCGCGTGCCGTGTCGCTCAGGCCGGCGAGGGTGTAGAGCACCGTGTCGAGGTCGGGCGAGATGCGCAGGCCGAGGAAGTCGAAGTCGTCGCCGGTGTTGACGGCCACGGTGAGCAGGCCGGCCTCGAGCGTGTCCTGGAGGCCGAGCGCCAGCTTGGCACCGCCGACGCCGCCGCATAGCGCCAGCACGCGGCCGCCGGGCCGGCGCTGCGACGGCGAAGTTGATTCTGGGAGACGCTCGCTCATCTGAACATGTCCTGGTGTCGGGGGCGCAGCAGATCGGCCGCGGGGCGTGCGGCCGCGCTCCAGCGCAGGCCGCGAAGGTGCACCACGGGCCGCCCGGCATCGGTCTGGCCCATGACGAGGGAAGCGGCTGCGGCGATCTCGTCGGCCAGCGCGATCTCGGTCACGCGCATCGCGCGGCCGAACAGGTCCGGCGCGCCGACCATGTCCAGCAGCGCCGGCAGGCCGGCGGCGCCGATCGCAACGCCCGTCACGCCGCGGCGCCACGGACGGCCGAAGCTGTCGTTGACGACCACCGCGAGATCGGCACCGAAGGCGGCGTCGAGCTGGGCCTTCAGCCGGGCGCAGCTGGCATCGGGGTCCGCCGGCAGCAGCAGCGCCCGCTCGTCGCCGTCGGGATGGTCGATGTTCGACTGGTCGATGCCGGCGTTGGCCATCACCAGCCCGAGCCGGTGCTCGACCACCAGCACGCCGGGGCCGTACTTCACGACCGCGTGGCTCTCGGAGAGGATGAGTTCGACCATCCGGGCGTCCTTGCCGGTCTCGGACGCCAGGCCGAGGGCACGGCGCGAAGGCGCGATGTCGCGCAGGCTCACATACCGGCCCTCGGCCTTCGAGATGATCTTCTGGGCCAGCACCAGCACGTCGCCGTCCTGTGGCGAGATGGCGGCGCGCCGCAGGCCGTCGACGAGCAGGCGGGCCAGGTCGTCGCCCGGAGCCACCAGCGGGAAGTCAGGCAGCGGAGTGAGCGCGACGGCTGCGCTGTGCATGGCGGTCTGCCTCGGTCTCAGGCGGGGATGCCGGTGATCCGGATGCCGGCGCAATCGACCTTGTAGCGCTTGTTGATGCCGATCAGGATCGAGGTCAAGGCCTCGGCCGCGGCTGCGTTGGCGATCGGGCCGGCATCGATGCCGCGCATCCCCGCGGCCTGCGCCAGTTCGATCACCGCCTCGCGCGCTTCCTTGTCGTTGCCGCAGACCAGCACGTCGCAGGCGATCGGCCCTTCGCCCTGCAGCTTGGCGGCACCGACGTTCTGGAAGGCCGAGACCACGCGCGCGGCTTCGCCGATGCGCTGCTGCGCGATCTGCCCGGCCGAGCCCTGCGGCGGCAGCTGCACCTGCGCGACCTTGGGCGGCACCAGCGGCACCACGGCATCGACCACGATCTTGCCGGCCACCACGCCCTGCAGTTCCTCGAGCGTGGCGTCGTGGTTGGAGAACGGGATCGCCAGGATCACGATGTCGGCTGCTGCGGCGGCGCCGGTGTTGCTGTCGCCGCGCACCGGCGGTGCGCCATGGCCGTTCTCGATCTTCAGGGCCGCTTCCTGTGCCTTCTCGGGGGAGCGCGAGCCGACTATGACCGGATAGCCGGCGGCGGCCCAGCGCTTGGCCATTCCGGATCCGAGGGCTCCGGTGCCGCCGATGATGGCGAGGGTGGGGCGACTTTGCATGGCGTGACTCCTTGGTGTGTGGGGGGATGCGGTTGGATGCAAGGTGCTGGGGCTGCTCAGAGGAGCTTCATTTCGGTGAGCGGGACTACCTTGACGCCGGCGGCCTCGAGCCCGGCGCGCACCGCGGCCGACAGGGCGAGCGCGGTCGGCTCGTCGCCATGCACGCACAGCGAGTCGACCCGGCGCTTGATGCGCTTGCCGTTGCGGGAGACGATCTCGCCCTCGAGCACCATGTGAACCACCTGCTGCGTCGCCACCGCGGGGTCCTTGATCACGGAGCCCGGGACTTTGCGCGAAGTCAGGTTGCCGTCGTCCTCGTACTGGCGGTCGCAGAAGCCCTCGCGCGCCAGGGGCAGCTCGAGCTTCTGCGCTGCCTTCTCCATCTCGGAGCCCGACAGCGCGACGTAGATCAGGTCGCGGTCGACCGCCTTGATCGCGCGCCCGATGGCCAGCGCGTAGTCGGCGTTCTCGGCCGCCATGTTGTTCAGGGCGCCGTGCGGCTTCACGTGCGTGACCTTCTCGCCGCAGAACGCGGCCATCGCCTGCAGCGCGCCGATCTGGTAGGCGATCATGTTCTCGAGTTCGTCAGCGCGCATGTCGATGCGGCGGCGCCCGAAGCCCCAGAGGTCGTTGAAGCCGGGATGCGCGCCGATGCTGACGCCTTCTGCCTTCGCTTGCTCGACCACGCGGCGCATGGTGAGAGGGTCGCCGGCGTGGAAGCCGCAGGCGATGTTGGCCGAACGAATGATCTTGAGGATGGCGTCATCGTTGCCGATGTCGTAGGCGCCGAATCCTTCGCCCATGTCTGCGTTGAGATTGATCGAGAGTGACATTTGCTGTTCCTTGGTCCTTGCGTCGATTCCGGGTTGAGGCCTGTGGCCGGCTGAGTTAGTATATGGTACCAAAGATAGAAAGACAATACGAATTTAAACTGCGTCCGACGACGCGACGAGGAGCAGGAATGGATGTGAGATTTCTCTGCGCGGGCGACACCGCGCTGGTGGTCRAATTTGGCGACCGCATCGAGCGCGCGCTGAGCGACCGTGTGCTGCGGCTGGCCGCGAGGCTTCGCGCCGCACTGTTGCCGGGCGTGGTCGAGGCGGTACCGACCTATCGCTCGCTGATGGTCCACTACGACCCGCTGCGTACCGATCACGAAAGCCTGCGGCGTGGTCTGGCCGGCCTGCTCGACGACGACGCGCCCGGCGCCGAGGCGACGGGCCGGTTGTGGTGGGTGCCGGCCTGCTACGAGGGCATCAATGCGCCGGACCTGGAGGATGTCGCCCTGCGCACCGGTCTCTCGGTGGCCGAGGTGGTGCGCCTGCATGCCGAGACGCTGTTCCATGTCTACATGATCGGCTTCGTGCCCGGCTATCCCTACATGGGCGACCTGCCCGAGGCACTGGTGTTGCCGCGCCGGGCCGATCCGCGCATCCGCGTGCCGGCCGGTTCGATCGCGATCGCCTCGACCATGACGGCGATCTACCCGCTCGAGAGCCCGGGCGGCTGGCACCTGATCGGCAGCACGCCGGTGCGGATCTTCGACCCGCAGTGGCCGCGCCCCGCGCTGTTCGCCCCGGGTGACAAGCTGCGCTTTGAGCCCATCGACGGCAAGCGCTTCGAGCAGATACGCCGTGCCAGCGCCGAGGGCGACTACCAGCTTCGCAGCGAAGGGAGTGCGTCATGACCGCGGCGCTCGAGGTCGTCGTGCCGGGCATCCATACGACGCTGCAGGACGGCGGGCGGCGCGGTTTCCAGGACGCGGGCGTACCGGTGTCCGGGCCGCTCGACCGCATCGGCCTGAGTCTGGCGAATGCGCTGGTCGGCAACGCACCGGGGACCCCCGCGCTGGAGATGATCCTGCAAGGCCCCTGCTTCGAGGTGACGACGGATGCGGTTCGCGTCGCGCTGGCGGGGTGCAACGGCGTGATCGAGGTCAGCGGTGCGCGTGCGCGCAGCGTCGAGGCCGGGCGCAGCGCCCGTCTGCTGCGGGGCGAGCGCTTCCGCGTCGCCCATCTGGGCGACGCCGGCTGCGGCTATCTGGCGGTCGAAGGCGGCTTCGATCTGCCGCCGTGCCTGGGCAGCGCATCCACCTACGTGCGGGCGCGGCTGGGTGGCTTCGGCGGCAGGGCGCTGCAGCCGGGTGATCGCCTGCCGCTGCGGCTGGCCACGGCGCTGGCGCGCCCGGAGAAGAGGCTGGCCGAGCGCTTCGACTTGGCACTCGACCAGGCCATCCGGGTAGTGCCGGGCCCGCAGGCCCACTTCTTCACCGAGGCTGCGATGGCCTGCTTCCTGGCCGGCGAGTACCTCGTGTCGGCGCAGTCGGACCGCATGGGCTTCCGGCTGGACGGCCCGCCGCTGGCCCATGCGCAGGGGTACAACATCGTCTCCGACGGTATCGTCTGCGGTTCGATCCAGGTTCCGGGCTCGGGGCTGCCGATCGTGCTGATGGCGGACGCGCAGACCACCGGCGGCTATCCCAAGATCGCCACCGTGATCTCGGCCGACATCCCGGTGCTCGGACGCCGCCGCCCCGGGCGGGCACTGCGCTTCGCGGCGGTCGGCGTGAGCGAGGCAGAGGGCCTTCGCCGGGCGCAGGAGGCGGCGCTCCATCGCAGCCTTGCGACGCTGCGCTCCGTGGATGCGCAGGTGTCGATCGACGTCGCGTCTCTCTATACGGAGAGCTTGATCAGCGGTGTCGCCAGTGCTACAGAATAGGACCGTTCCGCTGCATTCGCAGCCGATCCTTGCCCGGCGCCCCTGTATGATTCTGTGAGCCTATAGTCAGGATGACGGGATCGTAGAAAATGCCAACCATAAACAGCTCCGATCGGCGCGGAAAGATCCCCGCCTACATCCAGGTTGCCGCCGCCCTGCGGCGCCGCATCGAGATCGGCGACTGGCAGCCGAGCGAGAAGATCGCGACGCTGGAGGAACTCGAGGAGGAGTTCCAGGTCGCCCGCGTGACCGTCCGGCAGGCGGTCGAGCTCCTGGAGCGCGAAGGCCTGGTCTCGCGGCAGCAGGGCCGCGGCACCTTCGTGAACGACACGGTCAACGACAAGCGCTGGCTCACCCTCGAGACCTCCTGGCCGTCGGTGCTGGCGTCGATCAGGGACAACGTGCCGCACTTCATCAAGGTTGCCAATCCCCCGCCCGCGCCGCGGCTGCGCGAGGGCGAGGGCTTGCTAGCCGACAAGTACGTGTTCCTGCGCAGCGTCCAGCTCAAGGACAAGGTGCCCTATGCGGTCGCCAACCTGCACATCTCCAAGCCGGTCTTCGAGCGGCGGCGCGACAAATTCCTCAAGCACACGGCGCTGCCGATCCTCGCGTCCATGAACCTCAAGATCCGGCATGCCCACCAGACGCTGGTGATCGGCACCGCCGACCCGGAGATCGCCGACCTCCTGCAAGTGTCGTTGAGCGCGCCGACGGCCGAGGTGCGGTGGGTGGTGCGCGACGACACCGACACCGCGATCTACGTCGCCGACATCACCTACCGTGCCGACTGCGTGAAGCTTTCGATCGACTTCTTCGACGGTGCGGCGCCGGCCGCCTAACCAGGCGGCCGCCCCGGCTATCCATACTTTCCCTAGCCTTTATCCAGTCATAAAGAACTAACATCCTATAAATAGTATGTTAGAGTGATTTTTCATCTTCGGCTGTGCCGTCAGGTCGTTCGCGCGCTGCGAACGGACGCCGTGCAGCCAGTGGCTGGAGGAGCAAATCGATGGCAGGTCAAGGAGTAGGGGCCCGGGTCCTTCGCAAGGAGGACGACCGCTTGATGCGCGGGCGCGGTCAGTTCGTGGCGGACATCCGCCTGGCGGGCATGCAGGATGTGGCCTTCGTGCGCAGCCCGCTGGCGCATGCGCGCATCGCCGGCGTCGAGGTTCCACCGGAATTCGAGGGCCAGGTGTACACGGCGGCCCATCTCGGCGCGGTCAAGCCGGTGCGGGCGGTCTCGGGCCTGCCCGGGTTCAAGGTCTCCGAGCAGCCGGTGCTGGCCGAGGGCAAGGTTCGGCACGTGGGCGAGACCGTGGCAATGTGCGTGGCGCGCACGCGCGCCGAGGCGGAAGACATCGCCGGCGCAGTCCGGCTCGAGCTCGACGAGTTGCCCGCGGTGCACGACATGCTGCTCGGGCGCGAGGCCGGCTCCGCGCGGCTGCACGAATCCTGGTCCGACAACGTGTTTCTCGAGACCAATGTCAGCGTCGACATCGAGCGCGCGCTCGATGCACCGGTCAAGGTCAGCCGCGTACTCAAGACCTCGCGCCAGGCGATGGCGCCGATGGAAGGGCGCGGCGTGGTGGCCTACTGGGACAGCCGACTCGAGCAGCTGGTGGTCTACACCTCGACCCAGATGCCGCACATCGTTCGCACCGGCCTGGCCGGCTGCCTCGGGCTCGACGAGGGCCAGGTGCGCGTGATCTCGCCCGATGTCGGCGGCGGCTTCGGCTACAAGGGCATCCTGCTGACCGAGGAAGTGGCCCTGGCCTGGCTGGCGATCGAGCGTGGCCACCCGGTGCGCTGGATCGAGGACCGGCGCGAGCACCTGACGGCCGGTGCCAACTGCCGCGAGCACCACTACCGGATCACCGCCTATGCCGACCGCGGCGGGCGCCTGCTGGGCATCGACTGCGAGGCCACCGTCGACTCCGGTGCCTACTCTTCCTACCCTTTTTCGGCCTGCCTCGAGGCGGCCCAGGTGGCGAGCATCCTGCCCGGTCCGTACGACTTCCCGGGCTACCGCTGCAAGACCTTTTCGGTGGCCACCAACAAATGTCCGATCCTGCCCTATCGCGGCGTCGCGCGCACCGGCGTGTGCTTCGCGATGGAACTGATCCTCGATGCCGTCGCGCACGAATGCGGCGTCGAGCCGCACGAGGTGCGTATGCAATCGCTGGTGCGGCCCGAGCAGATGCCCTTCGACAACATCACGAGAAAGCATTTCGACAGCGGCGACTATCCGGCCGCGCTGCGGCAGGCAGTCGACGCGATCGACATTCCGGCGGTGCGCCGGCGCCAGCGACGCGGCGAAGCCGACGGCCGGTTGATCGGTGTCGGCGTCGCCATCTACTGCGAGCAGGCGGCGCACGGCACCTCGGTGTATGCGGGCTGGGGCATTCCGATGGTGCCGGGCTATGAGCAGGCCACCGTGCGGCTGACGCCCGACGGCGGCCTCGAGTTGCGCATCGGCGCCCACTCGCACGGGCAGAGCCTGGAGACCACGCTGGCGCAGGTGGCGCACGAGATCCTCGGCATCGATATCTCGAAGGTCAAGCTGATTCATGGCGACACTGCCTTCACGCCGTACTCCACGGGAACCTGGGGATCCCGCTGCATGGTCATGTCGGGCGGCGCGGTGTCGCGCGCCTGCCAGACGCTGGCCAAGCGGCTGGCGCTGATCGGCGCGTTCATGCTGGGCACCGACGCGGACCAGGTGTCGGTGCGCGACGGTGTCGTCGCCGGGCCGGAGCGCAGCGTCACCATCGGCGAAGTGGCGCATGTCTGGTACCGGCGCCCGCAAGATCTGCCGCCGGAAGTCAATGGCGGCGGACTCGAAGTGACCGAAGGCTACAAACCGCAGCGCGATTCCGGCACCTTCGGCTACGGCGCCCATGCGGCTCTGGTCGCGGTCGACCCCGAGACCGGCGACATCGAGATCCTCGACTACGTGATCGTGGAAGACGGCGGCAAGCTGGTCAATCCGATGGTGGTCGACGGCCAGATCTACGGCGGCACGGCGCAGGGCATCGGCACCGCGCTCTACGAGGAAATGCCTTTCGACGCCTCGGGCCAGCCGCTGGCCTCGACCTTCGCCGACTACCTGCTGCCGGGCCCGACCGAGGTGCCCGAGCCGCGCCTGATCCACATGGAAACACTCTCGCCCTACACCGAGTTCGGCGTCAAGGGCGTCGGCGAAAGCGGTGCCATTCCACCGCCCGCGGCGATCGGCAATGCGATCAACGACGCGCTGCGCCCGCTCGGGGCCGAGATCCACGTCTCGCCGGCCACRCCGCGGCGCGTGCTCGAAGCCATCGCGCAGGCGGCGCTTCGGCGTGAGCGCGGCGCCGCGGCGCCGATGTCCGTGGCGGAGGCCGCGTGAAGCCCGCCCGCTTCGACTACGAACGTCCGGCCACGCTGGCCGAGGTCATCCGCCTGATCCAGCGCGACGACATCGTCGTCAAGATCGTGGCTGGCAGCCAGTCGCTTGGCCCGATGCTCAACCTGCGGTTGGTGCAGCCCGACCTCCTGGTGGACATCACCGGCATCCCCGAGCTCAAACGGGTCGAGGCCGGCGACGACGGGATCGTCATCGGTGCCTGCGTGACCCATGCCGACATCGAGGACGGCCGCGTGCCGGACGTGAGCGGCGGCGCGCTGCAGCGCGTGGCGCGCGGCATCGCCTACCGCGCGGTGCGCAATCGCGGCACGCTGGGCGGCAGCCTGGTGCATGCCGATCCGTCGGCCGACTGGATCTCGAGCCTGGCGGCCATCGGCGCCGAGGCGCTGATCGCGGGCCCCTCGGGCCAGCGCCGCGTCCCGATCGACGCCTTCATGACCAGCGTCTTCGAGGCCGACCTCGGCCCGGGGGAGATGCTCGAGGCGGTACGCATCCCGCGGCTCTCGCGCAGCGCGCGCTGGGGCTATCACAAGCTGTGCCGCAAGACGGGCGAGTTCGCCCACGCCATCGGCGTGGTGCTGCACGACCCGGAGCGCGCCGTCTGCCGCGTGGTGCTGGGCGCGACCGAGTCCAGGCCGATCGTGCTGCGCGATGCCCGGCCGCTCTTTCCCGATGGACGCCGCCTCGACATCGATGCCGCCAGAAGACTGCTGACCGATGCCGGCCATGCCGACCCCCTGGACAACCAGATTCACCTCGCCGCGCTGAAGCGCGCGGTCGACCGGGCCGAACAACCATGAAAACGATCCAGCTGACCGTCAACGGCAAGCTCATCTCCCCGACGGCCGTCGAACCGCGCACCCAGCTCGCCGATTTCCTGCGCGATTCGCTGGACCTGACCGGTACCCACCTGGGCTGCGAGCACGGCGTCTGCGGCGCCTGTACGCTGATGATCGACGGCGTGCCGGCGCGTTCGTGCATCACGCTGGCGGTGGCCYGCGACGGCGCGCATGTGACCACCATCGAGGGCATGGACGACGACGAGGTGATGCGCGCCCTGCGTGCCGCCTTCTCGCGCGAGCACGCGCTGCAATGCGGCTTCTGCACGCCGGGCATGCTGGCCTCCGCGCACGACGTCGTGCTGCGCATGCCCGACGCGACCGAGCAGGACATCCGCTATGCGATGAGCGGCAATCTCTGCCRCTGCACCGGCTACGTCGGCATCGTGCGCGCGGTGCAGGCCGTGATCGCGGAACGCAAGGCCGCCGGGATCATCGCCGCGGCCAGCGCGCGCGACACGCTGGGCCCGGTCGGTTCGGGCCATGCCCGGCCGACGGCGGCGGGTCCCGAGAGCGGCGCCGCCACGGCGCCAGTGGCCAGGGCCGCGCCGATCGCCAGGGCACCCGACCCGGCAGCGGCAGGCAAGGCACCGTCGGCTCGGCCGGCGGTCGACAGCAGCAAGCCGATGACCACGCTGAACCAGAGCTTCAGCGTCGACTTCCCGCGCGACGAGGTCTGGGCCTTCTTCGGCCGCCTGGCCGACGTGACCACCTGCCTGCCCGGCGCCTCGCTGCTGGCGCCGCCCACCGACACCCATGTCGAACCAAAGCTGCGCATCAAGGTCGGGCCGATCGTGGCCGACTTCGAGGGCGCGGCCGATGTCGAGCGCGACCCGGCCAGCTTCACGGGCACGATCTTCGGCAGCGCGCGCGACACCAAGTCGAGCTCGGCCACGCGCGGCGAGATCCGCTACGTGCTGACTGAGGAGAAGGACGGCGCCGCCACCCGCGTCGACG
>NZ_JBFUIU010000183.1:0-13234 GCF_056401695.1 Variovorax sp. P4_D9 | reverse complement strand
AATGATCGGCTCCGGACTGGCCAGCGCCGCCTGCGCGTTCTCGCCGTCGGCGTCGGCCACCCACAGCGTGTAGCGCGTGCCGCCCTTGGTGACGTAGGCGATGCGTGTCGAGAAGATGCCCTTCTCGCCGGTGAGCTTCTCGTAGATGTAGTCGGCGATGCGGTGCGACGCCAATCGCAGATCGCCCTGCGGGACCGTGTAGCTCTGGCCGCCGAGGTCTTGACCGCGAACGACATCCCAGAGGCGGAAGCGGACGTCGAAGCGGCCGTCGGCCAGCCGGGTCACGCTGCCGACCGCGAGCGAATCGGCGGTGCGCTGGCGCCAGAAGCTGAGGTCGGGTCGCGAGCTTTCATCGAGCGCCTGGCCCGAGGCGTCGACGCCCCGGAACTGCCCGCTGCGCTCGAGGTCGGCCAGCACGATCGCAGAGATCTTCTGCGGCGAGGAGTCTTCGCCCCGGAACGGAGCGATCGCGATCGGTAGCTGCGTCACGCCAACACCCGACACCTCGACCCGGAACTGGGCCAGCGCGGGAATCATGGGGGAGGCAGCGAGGGCCGCAATCAAGGTGCGGCGACCGAAGAACGATGAAGAAGGGGTTGGGGGAAAGTCTTGCAACGGCTTTTTCATGCAGTTCGGAGAGGTTTCCGAGGATTAAGTTTCTTGTCTCGGATAAAACACCCTACATAGTACATCCTGCGATGGCCCTGCCGTCACAAAACGTGTATGAGCCGGCCCGGTCCTACAAGATGCGCACCGTAGAATGCGCCGCCATGCAGCCCTCCCCCGCCGCCGAATCGGTGCGCCCCCCTTTGACGCGACGACTCGCGCGCCTGATGACCTGGTTCGGTGGCTCGCGCCGCTGGTGGGGCCTCGGATTCTTCACCGCCCTGATTGCCGCGCTGACCGAGCCGCTGATGCCGGCGCTGGTCAAGCCCTTGCTCGATCGCGGCTTCACGCGCGGTCAACTCGCGCTCTGGATCGTGCCCGTTGCCATGATCTCACTGTTCGCGGTGCGCGGCTTCGCGCAATTCGTGTCGCAATACGCGCTCGCCCGGATCGCCAACGAAGGCATGCAGCGGCTGCGCCGCATGCTGTTCCAGAAGCTGCTGGCCGCGGAACTCGCTCTCTTCTCGCGGCAGTCGGCAAGTGCGCTGTCGAACACGGTGGTCTACGAGGTGCAGACCGGCGGCATGCTGCTGGTGCAGGCCCTGCTGGGCCTGTCGCGCGACGGCTTGACCCTGATCGCGCTCCTGTTCTACCTGCTCTACCTGAACTGGAAGCTCACGCTGATCGTCGGCCTGCTGGTGCCGGGCGTGGCCTGGATCATGAAGGTGCTGTCCAAGCGCCTTTATCACCTGACGCGGCTCGGTCAGCTCGCCACCGACGAGCTGGCCTACGTGGTCGAGGAGAACGTGCTGGCGCACCGCATGGTCCGGCTGCACAACGCCGAGACCAGCCAGACCGACCGCTTCGAGCGCCTGAGCCACAGCCTGAACCGGCTGGCGGTGAAGTCGACCATCGCGTCGGCGGCCATGACGCCGCTGACCCAGCTGCTGGCCGCGGTCGCGCTGTCGATCGTGGTGGTGATCGCGCTCTGGCAGAGCAACGAGCAGGGCCTGACGGTGGGCGGCTTCGTGGCCTACATCGCGGCCATGCTGATGCTGATCGCGCCGATCCGCCGGCTGGCCGACATGGCGAACCCGATCACCCGCGGGCTGGCGGCGCTGGAGCGCGGGCTCGAACTGGTCGACAGCGTCGGCTCCGAGCCGCAGGGCCGCTTCGAATCGGCCCGTGCCGAAGGCCGCATCGAACTGCGTGGCGTGCGGGTCAACTACCGCGGCGACGACGAGGCGCGGGCGCTCGATGGCGTCGACTTCTCGATCGCGCCCGGCGAGGTGGTGGCCTTCGTCGGTCCTTCGGGATCAGGCAAGACCACGCTGGTCAACCTGCTGCCGCGCTTCGTGCTGCCGAGCGCAGGCCAGGTGCTGCTCGATGGACAGGACATTGCCGGCTGGCAGCTCAAGAGCCTGCGTTCCCAGTTCGCGATGGTGAGCCAGGACGTGGTGATGCTCAACGACACGCTGGCCGCCAACGTGGCGCTCGGTGCCGCAATCGACCGCCAGCGCGTGAACGAATGCGTGGCGGCCGCCAACCTCACGGTGCACGTCAACAGCCTGCCGCAGGGCATCGACACCGTGCTGGGCCACAACGCGACACAGCTGTCGGGAGGCCAGCGGCAGCGGCTCGCGATCGCCCGGGCGCTCTACAAGAACGCACCGATCCTGCTGCTCGACGAGGCCACCTCGGCGCTCGACACCGAAAGCGAACGGCTGGTGCAAGAAGCGCTGAACCGGCTGATGCAGGGCCGCACGACGCTGATCGTCGCCCATCGACTGTCGACCATCCAGCATGCCGACCGCATCGTGGTGATGGACCACGGCCGGGTGGCCGAACACGGCAGCCACGCGCAGCTGATGGCGCTCGACGGGCTCTATGCGCGGCTGCAGCGGCACGCCGTCCGCGGCACGATCTAGCGGCTACAGCGAGCTACAGCAAGACGATGTCGTACTGGCCTTGCCCCATCGCGGGCTCGGCCTGCAGCGAGATCGGCTTGCCGATGAAGTCGCTCAGGCCCGCCAAGTGCTGGCTCTCCTCGTCGAGGAACAGCTCGATCACCTGCGGCGACGAGACGATGCGGAACTCGCGCGGCGTGAACTGCCGCGCCTCGCGCAGGATCTCGCGCAGCACGTCGTAAGCCACGCTGCGCGCGGTCTTGACGATGCCCTGCCCGTTGCAGGCCAGGCAGGGCTCGCACAGCATGTGGGCCAACGATTCGCGGGTGCGCTTGCGCGTCATCTCGACCAGGCCCAGTTGCGAGAAGCCGCCGGCGGTGGTCTTCACGCGGTCGCGCGCGAGCTGCTTGCGGAACTCGGCCAGCACCTGCTCGCGGTGGTCGTCGCGCGCCATGTCGATGAAGTCGACGATGATGATGCCGCCCAGGTTGCGCAGCCGCAGTTGCCGTGCAATCGCCTGCGCCGCCTCGAGGTTGGTCTTGAAAATGGTGTCGTCGAAGTTGCGCGCACCGACGAAGCCGCCGGTGTTGACGTCGACGGTGGTCAGCGCCTCGGTCTGGTCGACCACCAGGTAGCCGCCCGACTTCAGGTCGACCCGGCGGCMCAGCGCCTTGGCGATCTCCTCGTCGATCGAGTAGAGATCGAAGATCGGCCGCTCGCCCTTGTAGAGTTGCAGCTTGCCTGCCGCCTGCGGCATGAACTCGAGGCCGAACTTGAGCAGCGAATCGAACTGCTCGCGCGAATCGATGCGGATGGTCTGCGTGTCCTCGCTGGTCATGTCGCGCAGCACGCGCTGCAGCAGGCTCAAGTCCTGATGCAGCAGCGACATCGGCGGCATGCGCGCCGACAGCTCGCGGATGCGGGTCCAGGTCTTGCGCAGGTAGGCGATGTCCTCGGCCAGCTCGGCATCGCTCGAATCCTCGCCGTTGGTGCGCAAGATGAAGCCGCCGGTGTTGACCGGCACCACGCCGCCGCTGTCGGCCGCCGCGGCGGCCTCGATCAGCGCCTGCATGCGGCCGCGCAAGGCGTCGCGCAGGTCGGGCGGGATCTTCTGCGAGACGCCGATGTGGTTGTCCTGCGGCAGGAAGACCAGCAGCCGGCCGGCTATGCTGATCTGGGTCGACAGCCGCGCGCCCTTGGTGCCGATCGGATCCTTGATGACCTGCACCAGGAGCGACTGGCCCTCGAACACCTGCTTCTCGATCGGCACCATGGCGCCGCCGTTGCGGTGGTCGCGCTCGGGCGCCTGGGTGCTCGACCGCGAGCCCGGTGTGAACGGCGCCACGATGTCGGCCACGTGCAGGAAAGCCGTGCGGTCGAGGCCGATGTCGATGAAGGCCGACTGCATGCCCGGCAGCACGCGGGACACCTTGCCCAGGTAGACGTTGCCGACCAGCCCGCGCTCCAGCGTGCGCTCCAGGTGGAGCTCCTGCACGGCGCCATGCTCGACCAGCGCGACGCGGGTCTCTTGCGGGGACCAGTTGATCAGGATGTCTTGCATGTTGTTCTAGATCTCGAAGCCGGCCTGCCGCAGCAACGCCGCAGTCTCGAACATCGGGAGCCCCATGATGCCCGAATGCGAGCCGCTGATGTGTTCGATGAAAGCCGCGGCACGGCCCTGGATGGCATAGGCGCCGGCTTTTCCCAGGGCTTCGCCGCCGGCGACATAGGCAGCGATCTGCGCCGGGCCGATCGCCGCGAAGCGGACGTGCGAAACGTTCAGCGCAGCCAGCCGCCGGTCGCCATGCTGCAATGCGATCGCGGTCATCACGCGATGCGTGCGGCCCGCCAGCAGCGCGAGCATGCGCTCAGCATCGGCGCCATCCTCCGGCTTGCCGAGGATCGTGCGGCCGATCGCCACGGTGGTGTCGGCACACAGGATCGGGGCCGCCGGCGGACCGCGCCGCTCGCGCCGCAGGACGGCGGCATCGAGCTTCAGGGCCGTGACGCGCTGCACGTAGGCGGTGGGCGATTCGCCGCGCTGCACGGCCTCGAGCGACTCCGCGTCTTCGTCGGCAGTGGCCAGCAGCAGCTCATGCGACACGCCGAGTTGCCCGAGCAGTTGGGCGCGGCGCGGACTCTGCGATGCCAGATAGATGAACTTGGGATCGGCGCTCATTCGCGGTGGTACGGATGGCCGGCATTGACCGACCAGGCGCGGTACAGCTGCTCGACGAGCAGCACGCGCGCCATCGCATGCGGCAGGGTCAGGTCGGACAGTCGGATGCGCTCGTGCGCAGCGGCCTTGAACGCGGGATCGAGCCCGTCGGGCCCGCCGATCACCAGCGCGACGTCGTCGCCCTCGCCTTGCCAGGCCTGCAGGCGCGCCGCCAGAGCCTTGGTGGTCAGCGCCGTGCCGCGCTCGTCGAGGACGACGATGCGCATGCCCTTGGCGATTGCCGACTCGATGCGCTCTCGCTCGGCCGCATACAGGGTCTCGAGGGTCTTGGAGCCGCGCGGCTCGGTCTTGACCGCGCGCAGTTCGAGCTTGAGTTCGGGCGGAAAGCGCTTGGCGTAGTCGTCCCAGGCGGTCTGCGCCCAGTCGGGCATGCGCTGCCCGACCGCGACCACCAGCAGCTTCATGCCCTTGTCGAGGTCGTCTTGCGTGCGGCCTTCTTCGCTGCGGGCGCGGCCTTCTTGGCGGCCGCCTTCTTGGCCGGCGCCTTATTGACCACCACGGTCTTCACCGGCGTCTTGGCCCCGGCGGTCTTGCGCGCCGCGGTCTTCCTGGCCGCAGGCTTCTGCTTCTCGAGCTTGGCGGCCTGCTCGGCGGAACGGATCGCGGTCTTGGCGGCACTCGAGCGGCGCAGCGAGGTCGGGGCCTTCTTGGTCGCAGGCGCCTTCTCTTCGCTGGCCTGGACGGCGGCCATCGGCTTGGCGGCGCCGAGTTTGGTGCGCACCGGCTTGTCGCCCCAGATCTCCTCGAGATGGTAGTAGCGGCGGATCGCCGGCTGCATGATGTGTGCGACCGCCGCGCCGCAGTCCACGATGATCCACTCGCCGTTGGCTTCGCCCTCGACCCGCGGCTTGTTGAAGCCGGCATCGCGCACCGCATCCCGCACGCTGGAGGCCAGCGCCTTGGTCTGGCGGTTGGAGGTGCCCGAGGCGACGATCACGCGCTCGAACAGGGGCGAGAGATGCTCGGTATCGAAAACCTGGATGTCCTGCGCCTTGACGTCCTCGAGCCCGTCGACGATGGCCCTCTGGAGTTTCTGGATGTCTTTTTTTGCGGCGGCTTCAGTGGTCATCAGGCGGGTCGGTAGAGGTGGTGTCTGTCAATATAGCGTGCAACCGCCGCCGGAACCAGACCACGGAGGTCCTCGCCACGCGCAGCGCGYGCCCGGATATCGGTCGCGCTGGTGTCCATCGGCTGGATTTGGAGTTGCTCGAATCGCGCGCCGGACGGCAGGGGTGCCAGCATTCCGGGATCGAATGGGCCGGAGGGGCCCGTGGCTGTTGCGCGATTTGCTACCGAAATTATAGCGGTCGCGAGAATCGCCTCGAAACCGTGCCAGCGCGGCAGCGAAAGCGCCTGATCGGCTCCGACGATCAGCACCAGTTGAGCCCCGGGTAACTCCTGCTGCAGTTCCCGCAGCGTGTCCAGCGTGTAGGTCGGGCCGGGGCGCAGGATCTCGCGGGCATCGACCACTGCGCCCGGGATGCCGTCGAAAGCCAGCCGCGCCATGGCGAGACGGTCATCGGCGGAACTCAGCGCGCGTTCCTTGTGCCACGCGTGCCCGGTCGGAAAGATGCGCAGCTCGGCCAGGTCCCCTTGCGCGAGCGCCGCCTGCACCAAGGCCACATGCGCGTCGTGCGGCGGATCGAAGGCCCCGCCGAAGACACCGACGCGCGGTGGGTTCAGAGCCATTCGCGCCGGATGATGAAGTCGCTGTACAGCGACGCTTCGGGGCTGCCCGGCTCGGGCTCGCGGCGATAGGCCCAGCTGGCCAGAGGCGGCATCGACAGCAGGATCGATTCGGTGCGTCCACCCGACTGCAGGCCGAAATGCGTGCCGCGGTCCCAGACCAGGTTGAACTCGACGTAGCGGCCGCGCCGGTAGAGCTGGAAGGCGCGCTCGCGCTCGCCGTACGGCATGTCGCGACGCCGCTCGACGATCGGCTGGTAGGCCGGCAGGAAGGCGTCGCCGACCGCGCGTAGCAGCGCGAAGCTCTGTTCGAAGCCGCCCTCGGAAAAGTCGTCGAAGAAGATGCCGCCGACACCGCGCTGCTCGTTGCGATGCTTCAGCGTGAAGTAGTCGTCGCACCAGGTCTTGAAGCGCKGGTACTTGTCGTCGCCGAAAGGCGCCAGCGCATCGCGGCAGCCGCGGTGGAAATGCACCGCGTCTTCCTCGAAGCCGTAGCACGGCGTCAGGTCCATGCCGCCRCCRAACCAGCAGACCGTCGCGGCATCCTTCGGCAGCGCGGCCAGCATGCGGACGTTCATGTGGACGATCGGCACGTAGGGATTGCGCGGATGGAAGACCAGCGACACGCCCATCGCCTCGAATGGTGCGCCGGCGAGTTCGGGCCGGTGCTGGGTCGCCGAGGGCGGCAGGCGCGGCCCGCGCACCTGCGAGAAACCGCAGCCGGCGCGCTCGAACAGCGCGCCGCCCTCGAGGATGCAGGTCAGTCCACTGCCCTGCAGCGGCTCGCCGGGTTCCTTCTGCCAGGGGTCGCGAACGCAACGGCCGCCATCGGCCGCCTCGATCGCGTCGACGATGCGCTGCTGCAGGCCGCGCAGATAGGCCGCCACTGTTTCCGGACGGCCCTCACCGGTGTCTGCGCTGCCTTGCATCAAGCCTGGGGACCGCGTGCGTGGACCGCGCGGTGCCCGATGTCCTTGCGATACTGGGCACCGTCGAACTGGATGCGCGCCGCCACCGCGTAGGCGCGCTGCTGCGCCTGCTTGACGCTGTCGGCCAGCACCGTGACGCACAGCACCCGGCCGCCGCTGGTGGTGAGCTCGCCGCCGTCGAGCACCGTGCCCGCATGGAACACCACGGCGTCGGGCGCCTCGGGCGGAATGCCGCTGATGCGGTCGCCCTTGCGCGGCGCCAACGGATAGCCGTGCGCGGCCATCACGATGCCGAGCGCCACACGGCGGTCCCACTCGAGATCGACCTGGTCGAGCGTGCCGTCGGTCGCGTGCCAGAAAACCTCGAACAGGTCGGACTTGAGCCGCAGCATGATCGGCTGCGTTTCGGGGTCGCCCATGCGGCAGTTGAATTCGAGCGTCTTGGGATGACCCTTGGCGTCGATCATGAGTCCGGCGTAGAGGAAGCCGGTGTAGGGAATGCCATCCTTCTCCATGCCGCGGATGGTCGGCAGGATGATTTCGCGCATCGCCCGGGCATGCACCTCGGCCGTGACCACCGGTGCCGGCGAGTACGCGCCCATACCGCCGGTGTTGGGGCCCTCGTCGCCATCGAGCAGGCGCTTGTGGTCCTGGCTGGTGGCCAGCGCCGTGACGTTCTTGCCGTCGCACAGCACGATGAAGCTGGCCTCCTCGCCCAGCAGGAACTCCTCGATCACGACCCGCGCGCCGCCTTCGTTGTGCGAGACGCCGAACTTGTTGTCGAGCAGCATGAAGTCGATCGCCTCGTGCGCCTCGGCCAGCGTGGTGGCGACCACCACGCCCTTGCCAGCCGCCAGGCCGTCGGCCTTGACCACGATCGGCGCGCCCTTGGCGTCGACATAGGCATGCGCTGCCGCGGCGTCGGTGAAGGCCTCGTACTCGGCGGTCGGAATCGCGTGCCGCTTCATGAAGGCCTTCGAGAAGGCCTTGGAGCTTTCGAGCTGCGCCGCGGCCTGGGTCGGCCCGAAGATGCGCAGGCCATGGGCGCGGAACTCGTCGACCACGCCAGCCGCCAGCGGCGCCTCGGGTCCGACCACGGCCAAGCCGATCTTTTCCTTCTGGGCCCAGGCCCGCAGTTCGGCTGGCGCCGTGAGGTTCACGCATTCGTAGCGCGTATCGGAGCGCGTGCCGCCGTTGCCCGGCGCCACGTAGACCCGGCTGACGCGGTCGGACTGCGCCAGTCGCCACGCCAGTGCGTGCTCTCGGCCGCCGCCCCCAATCACCAGTACCTTCATTCGCGGGCTTTCGTTCGCCGGGCCGTCAATCGGACAGCGCGGCGTTGTGATAGACATCCTGCACGTCGTCCAGGTCTTCCAGGACATCGAGCAGCTTCTGCATGCGAGCGGCTTCCTCGCCCGCAAGTTCGATGGTGTTCTCGGCCCGCATCGTGACCTCGGCCACCTCGGGCTTGAGGCCCGCGGCCTCGAGCGCGTTCTTGACGGCCTCGAAATCACCGACCGCGGTCAGCACCTCGATCGCGCCGTCGTCGTCGGTGACGACGTCCTCGGCACCGGCCTCGAGCGCCACTTCCATGACCTTGTCCTCGCTGGTGCCGGGCCCGAAGACGAACTGGCCGCAATGCTTGAACTGGAAGGCCACCGAGCCTTCGGTGCCCATGTTGCCGCCATGCTTGGAAAAGGCATGGCGCACCTCGGCGACGGTGCGCACGCGGTTGTCGGTCATGGTGTCGACGATGATCGCGGCGCCGCCGATGCCGTAGCCCTCGTAGCGGATCTCCTCGTAGTTGACGCCTTCGAGGTTGCCGGTGGCCTTGTCGATGTTGCGCTTGATCGTGTCGATCGGCAGGTTGACCGCCTTGGCTTTCTCGACCGCCAGACGCAGCCGCGGATTGGCGCCCAGGTCGCCGCCGCCGGTGCGCGCGGCGACCATGATTTCACGGATGGCGCGGGTCCAGAGCTTGCCGCGCTTCTCGTCCTGACGGCCCTTCCGGTGCTGAATATTCGCCCATTTGCTGTGTCCGGCCATGGCTCTATCTCTCGCAATATTGTGTTTTCAATCCAAGCAGCGAGTTTACTGTCCGGCGGGCGCAACTGCCGGGTACGTCCGACAGGAGCGCCGATGCCTTTTTGGGATAATCCCCGCTTGATGCGCCCCTTGCGCGAACCATTTCCAAGCCCACGCGCATGAACAATCCCCCGCCGATTCCCGATTCCGCCTTGCCTGCACGGGAGACTTGCGACGTGCTCGTGATCGGCGGCGGCCCGGCCGGCGCCACCGCCGCCGCGCTGCTGGCACGGCAGGGCCGACAGGTCGTGATGCTCGAGAAGGCGCACCATCCGCGCTTCCATATCGGCGAATCGCTGTTGCCGGCCAACGTAGCGCTGTTCGACAAGCTCGGGCTGCGCGACGAGCTCGAGCGCATCGGCATGCCCAAGTGGGGCGTCGAGTTCGTCTCGCCCGACCACGACCACGTGGCCCGGCTCGAGTTCGCCGAGGCCTGGGACAAGTCCATGCCCTATGCCTGGCAGGTGCGGCGCTCCGAGATGGACGAGATCCTGTTCCGCAATGCGGCCGCCCAAGGCGCCCGGACCCTCGAAGGCTGCCGCGTGCGCGAAGTCGCCTTCGATGCCGACGGCGCCGACGTGCAGGCCGTGATGGACGACGGCACCCGGCGCCAGTGGCGCGCGCGCTTCGTCATCGACGCCTCGGGCCGCGACACCTTCCTGTCGAACAAGCTCAAGGCCAAGCAGAAGAACCCGAAGCACAACAGCTCGGCGCTGTTCGGCCATTTCACCAATGCCGAGCGGGCACCGGGCAAGCTCGAAGGCAACATCACGATCTTCTGGTTCCAGCACGGCTGGTTCTGGTACATCCCGCTGCCCGACGGCACGACCAGCGTCGGCGCGGTCTGCTGGCCCTACTACCTGAAGTCACGCAAGAAGCCGCTGAAGGACTTCTTCGCCGACACGCTGGCGATGTGCGAGCCGCTGTCATTGCGCCTGAAGCACGCCACGCTGGTCGACGAGGCGGTCTATGCCACCGGCAACTACTCCTACACCAGCACCCATTGCAGCGGCGAACGCTACCTGATGCTAGGCGACGCCTACGCCTTCATCGACCCGGTGTTCTCGTCGGGCGTGTACCTGGCGATGCACAGCGCCTTCGTCGGTTCCGAAGTGGTCGCCGCGGCGCTCGACCAGCCCGCCCGGGCCGCGGCCGAACGGCGCCGCTTCGAAGCCGAAATGCGCAAGGGGCCGCAGGAGTTCTCCTGGTTCATCTTCCGCGTCACCAACCCGACGATGCGCGAGTTCTTCATGTATCCGTCCAATCCGATGCGCGTCAAGGAGGCGCTGATGTCGCTGCTGGCCGGCGACATCCACGGCCAGACGCCCATCTGGCGATCGCTGCGCGTGCTGAAAGCCATCTACTTCGCGGTCAGCGCCGCTCATCCGCGCCGAACCTGGAACGCCTGGCAGCGGCGACGCCGCAACATCCGCGATCTCGGGCCGCTCGCCGGCGAGAACATCGTCGAGGCCCAATGACCGCACGACTCCCTCTTGGCGCACCGCCGCTGCGCGTGCAGCGCCTCAGCCTAACCGACAGCCTGGCCCTCTCGACCGGCAAAGTCGCCCCTTTCGGGGCGCTGGGCTACGGCACGCCCGATGGCCTGGCCTGGATGCCGACCGTGAACGCGCGCGTGCTGACCGGCGGCGCCGCCATGGCCGATGTCTGGCATGCCGGCGACCACGTCGAGTCGGGCACCACCGGCGTGGTGCGCTGGCGCAGCGACGGCCACTGGACGCTCGGTGCCATCGACCTCAACGAGAGCGTCGAACGCAGCGGTGTCGCCGCGCTGGCCGAACGCGCGTACCGCGATCTCTTCGCCGCGCTCGATGAGACCGGCTGCAGCCATCTGCTGCGGATCTGGAACTATCTGCCGCAGATCAACGGCGATGGCGGCGGCATGGAGCGCTACCGGCAGTTCAATGCCGGCCGGCAGCAGGCCTTCGTCGACGCCGGCCAGGCCGCCTTCGACGGCGCCCCGGCGGCCTGCGCGCTCGGCATCCACCAGGGCGCGCTGAGCATCCGCTTCCTGGCCGGCCATACGGCTCCGCTCGCGGTCGAGAACCCGCGCCAGGTCTCCGCCTATCGCTACCCGCCGGTCTACGGGCCGCGAGCACCGACCTTCTCGCGCGCAGCGCTGGCCGAAATCGGCGGCGGCGATGTGGCACTGTTCATCTCGGGCACGGCCAGCATCGTCGGCCACGAGACCGTGCACGTGGGCGAACTGCTGCCCCAGGTGCAGGAGACGCTGCGCAATCTTGCCGCCGTGATCGCGGCGGCCAACGAGCGCACCAGCGCCGCCTTCGACCTGGCGGCTCTCGACTGCGTGGTCTACGTGCGTCATGCCGCGGACGCCCCCCGGGTTCGGCAGGCTCTCGAAGAGGCGCTGGGCCCGGCAGCGCACACGGTGAGCCATGCGGTCTACCTCGAAGCCGACATCTGCCGCCAGGACCTGTTGGTGGAGATCGAGGCCCATTCGGTCGCGCGCGGCGCATTGCGCGCCTGACGATCCAGGCTTTCCATGAACCGGCTGCTTCGCCTGGGACTCTCGATCCCGTTCGCGCTGCCGCTGTACGCGCTGCTGCTGCTGCTCGGCGCCATTTCGCTGGTGTGGAACCTCCTTGCGATGCTACTGTATCCGCTGCTGCCGGAAGCCACCGGCCGCGCGCTCGGCCGCAGCGTGATCGCCCGCGCCTACCGCCTCTTCTGGGCCGCGGCATCGCTCAGCGGCATGATGCGGATTGAGGCCGACTGCCTCGACGCACTGCGCGCCGAGCGCGGGCTGATCATCGTGGCCAATCATCCGACCATGCTCGATGCCCTGCTGCTGGTGGCGCGCCTGCCGCGCAGCGCCTGCATCATGAAGGCCGACCTGATGCGCAACATCTTCCTGGGCGCGGGCGCCCGACTGGCGCGCTACATCCGCAACGACTCGGCGCGCACGATGGTGCGGCTCGCGGTCGACGACCTCCGCAGCGGGGGCCAGCTGGTGATCTTCCCCGAGGGCACGCGCACCGTGAAGCCGCCGCTCAACAGCTTCAGGCCGGGCGTCACGCTGATCGCCAAGCTGGCGCAGGTTCCGATCCAGACCGTCTTCATCGACACCGATTCGCCGTACCTGGGCAAGGGCTGGCCCCTGTGGCGCATACCGCCGCTGCCGATCGTGTTCCGCCTGAGCCTGGGGCAGCGCTTCGCGCCGTCGCAGGACAGCAACGCGTTGCTGCAGCAGATCGAACTCTATTACCGCCAATCCATGGAACAGCGCGCCCCCGAGGCGCAGCCCGAATGCCAGACGTCTCGCGCACCCACCTTGTCCTGATTCCCAGCTACAACACGGGCGAACGCCTGTTCTCCACGGTCAAGGCGGCACGCGCGCAATGGAACCCGGTGTGGGTGGTGGTGGACGGCAGCACCGACGGCACCGGCGAGCGCCTGCAGCGGATGGCCACTGAAGACCCCGGCCTGCGCGTCTGGCTTCTGCCGCACAACCAGGGCAAGGGCGCGGCGGTGCTGCATGGCCTGCGCGAGGCCCAGCGTGCCGGCTACACCCACGCGTTGACGATGGACTCCGACGGCCAGCATCCGCCGGACCTGATCCCGGCCTTCATGCAGGCGTCGCAGGCGCGGCCCGAGACGATGGTGCTCGGGCGTCCGGTCTTCGATGCGAGCGCGCCCTTGCTGCGCGTGCGCGGCCGGCGCGTTTCCAATGGCTGGGCCCAGCTCGAGACGCTGTTCGCGGGCATCGGCGATTCGCTCTACGGTTTTCGCGTGTACCCGGTGGC
>NZ_JBFUIU010000182.1:0-13287 GCF_056401695.1 Variovorax sp. P4_D9 | reverse complement strand
GATCGCGGCCGGCTGGCATCCCCATGCGATGTTCGTCGATCTTGCGATGCCGGGCATCGACGGCTGGGAGACCATCCGCCGGTCCCGCGCGCTCGGACTCGCCGACGCCGCGGTGGCGATCGTCTCGGCCAACGCCTTCGACAAGCGGCTGGACAACGACGTCGGCATCACGCCCGATGATTTCTTCGTCAAGCCGGTGCGCCACAGCGAACTGCTCGATTGGATCGAGCGCCGCCTCGGCATCCGGTGGACCGAGAGCCCGGCCGCACAGCCCGCCGCCGAGCAGGCCGCGGCCGTGCTGCCCTCGACTGCACGACTGCGTGCGCTCGAGGAGGCGGTCGGCCTGGGTTATTTTCGGGGAATCATGAATCAGCTCGACGACATCGACGCGGCCCAGCCCGAGTGCGCCGCCTGGACCGCAACCCAGCGCGCCCTGGCGCGGCAGTTCCAGTTCGAGGCGATGAGCCGGGCGCTCAGCGCGGCGGTGGGAAACCCATGAGCGGCGCGAACAAGCCACCGATGCTGGTCGACACGCTGCGCGGCAGCGGCGGCAACAGCGACCTCGTGCTGATCGTCGACGACGTGCCCGACAACCTCGCGGTGCTGCACGATGCGCTCGACGAATCGGGCTACACCGTGCTGGTCGCCACCAGTGGCGAGCAGGCGCTGCAGCGCACGGCACAGGCGCGGCCCGACATCGTGCTGCTCGACGCGATGATGCCGGGCATCGACGGCTTCGAGGTCGCGCGCCGGCTCAAGGCCGATGCCGCGACCGCGCACATCCCGATCGTCTTTATGACCGGCCTGACCGAGACCGAGCACCTGGTTGCCGCGCTGGAGGCCGGCGGCGTCGACTACGTGACCAAACCGATCAAGCCCAAGGAGGTGCTGGCGCGCATGAACGTCCACCTGCAAGGTGCGCGTCGGGCCCGGCAGGAGGCGCGGCAGGCCGGCCAGGCGCGCAATGCGCTCGACGCCTTCGGTTACGCCAGCATCACGGTACGGATGCCCGAGGGCAAGCTGATCTGGCAGACCGCGCTGGCGCGCGACATGCTGCTGCGCTATTGCGGCACCAGTGCGCCGGTGACGCCGCCCGTGGTACTCGAATGGCTGCGGCGGCACCTGCCCGATGCTCAGCAGCGGCAGATCRAGCCGCCGGCGCTGTCGGTTGCGCAGGGTGCGACCAGCCTCAGCCTGCGCCTGCACCAGCAGACCGGCCACGACGACGAGGGCGACGACTGGCTGATCATCATGCGCGAGGTGTCGGACACCGCCGTGATCGAGGCCATGAGCCTGAGCCTCAAGCTCACGGCGCGCGAGGCCGAGGTGCTGTACTGGGTGGTCAAGGGCAAGACCAACAAGGACATCGGCGAGATCCTCGGCAGCAGCCCCGCGACCGCCAAGAAGCACCTGGAACGGGTCTATGTGAAGCTGGGCGTCGAGACCCGCACGGCCGCCGCGGGCGTGGCAATGAAACGCATTCGCGAGCTGCAGCCGCAATTTGAGATCTGAGTTTCGCAGGGCTCCTAGAATCGGCCGCCATGGCCCGACTGGTTCTCCTGCCCTTGCTCTGTCTTCTTGCAAGCGCAGTGCATGCCGCCGGCCATTTCGACATCGACGACGCCGGCACGCTCGACCCGGGCCAGTGCCAGTACGAGGTCTGGGGCGGGCGCTTCGGCACCGCGCCGGTCACCGACTACCACTTCGGTCCGGCCTGCCGCGTCGGGCCGGTCGAGCTGGGATTCAACATCGATCGCGCGTCGGTGCCGGGCGACAAGGCCTACGGCGCCGGGCCGCAGCTCAAGTGGACCTTCATGGGGAAGGAGGACGACGCTCAACTGAGCGCGGCGCTGTTCTTCAGTGCGGTGTGGGATGTCACGCACGGCGGCCGTGCCGGCGGCCAGTTCGTGGTGCCCGTGACCTGGCATCCGCTCGACAGCCTGTATGTCAACGTCAATCTCGGCTACGACTGGACGCCCGGCAGCGGCGAGCGAATCGGGCGCGGCGGACTGCAGGGGGCGTGGGCCGTCAACGACAAGGTGTGGCTGGTCTTCGAGCGCTTTCGAGCCTTCGATACCTGGACTTCGCGCGCCGGCGTGCGCTTCAATCTGACGCCGACCATCAGCGTCGACCTGAGCGCCGCGCGCAGCGGCCCGGACGGTGTCCGGGGCTACGCGATCGGGCTCAACCAGGTCTTCCAGCGTTAGCCGATTACAGCGCGGCCTGGCGCGTGAACGAGACCTTCGGCTTGTTGTACGCGCTCGGCACCTGGTCGCGGTAGAACGCGCGGCGGTCGAGGCTGGCCAGCGGGTCGTGCGCCTTGGCGACCGCTTCGGCGCGCACGGTGCTGCGGCTGGCGGTCGAGGTGAAGGGCTGCGCACCAGCGCTGGCGCCTTCGCCATAGACGTTGCCTGCACGCGCGGCGACGACGGCCTGGCCGGCGACTTCGGAGCGGCTCACGGACGAGGTCAGCGAATGCACGCCGTCATAGCTTTCGGCGTGGGCGCCGGCAGCGGCGAGCAAGGACAGTGCAGCGGCGGCGATGACTTTCGAGGCATTCATTTCAGTTCCTTCTCAAGGGTTTGTCGGTGAGAGGAAGTTTGGAGTCAAATCCCTTCGCACAACCGCCGCGAAAAGAACCGCGGCGTTAGCGGCCTGGAAACAATCAATCCTCTATCTCGGCGCCTTCGACCAGGAACCTGACGCGCCGCACGCCCTGCCATTCGTCGGCATCGAGCCGCCAGGCCAGCACCACTTTTGGCGGCAGCGGCTCGGTGTGGCCGAACCAGATGCCGTCCACCGGCTTGCCGCGGTGCTTGAGCTTGAGCGCCAGGTGCTTCTCGCCGACGAGGCGCTGCGACACCACCTCCACCTCCTCGCTGAAGGTCGGCGGCGCGAAGCCCTGGCCCCAGACCTCGCGGTGCAGCGTGTCGACCATGTCGACGCGCAGGTACTCGGGTGCCAAGGGCCCGTCGGTGTCGAGTCGGCGCGTCAGCGTGGCGGCGTCGAGCCACTCCTGCGCGACCTGCGCCAGCGCCTGCTCGAAGACCGGGAACTGCTCGCGCGCCACGGTGCAGCCGGCCGCCATCGCGTGGCCGCCGAAGCGCAGCAGCACATCCGGATGGCGCTTGGCCACCAGGTCGAGCGCATCGCGCAAGTGGAAGCCGGGGATCGAGCGGCCGGAGCCCTTGAGTTCGTGCGCCTTGCCGTCGGCGCCGCTGGCCGCGAAGACGAAGGTCGGGCGGTGGAAGCGGTCCTTGATGCGCGAGGCCACGATGCCGACCACGCCTTCGTGGAAGTCGGCGCCGAAGACGCTGATCGCCGCCGGCGGTGCCTGGCTGTCGTCGAACAGCGTCTCGGCCAGCGCCAGCGCCTTGTCGCGCATGCCGCCTTCGATGTCGCGCCGCTCGCGGTTGATGCCGTCGAGCGTGCGCGCGAGTTCGTCGGCGCGGCCGGCGTCGTCGGTCAGCAGGCACTCGATGCCGAGCGTCATATCGGCCAGGCGGCCGGCGGCGTTGATGCGTGGCCCGAGTGCGAAGCCGAAATCGAAGGTGGTGGCCGCGGCCGCATTTCGGCCCGCTGCCTTGAACAGCGCGGCGAGGCCGGCTTGCATGACGCCGGCGCGGATGCGGCGCAGACCCTGCGCCACCAGGCGCCGGTTGTTGGCATCGAGCCGGACCACGTCGGCCACGGTGCCGAGCGCGACCAGCGGCAGCAGTGCATCGAGCTTGGGCTGATTGCCGAGGTCGAACACGCCGCGCGCGCGCAACTCGGTGCGCAAGGCCAGCAGCACGTAGAACATCACGCCGACGCCGGCGATGCTCTTGCTGTCGAACATGCAGCCGGGCTGGTTTGGATTCACCAGCACATCGGCCTCGGGCAGCACCGGGCCCGGCAGGTGGTGGTCGGTCACCAGCACCGACAGGCCGCGCGCCTTGGCGGCGGCCACGCCGTCGACGCTCGCGATGCCGTTGTCGACCGTGATCAGCAGGTCGGCGCCGCTCGCGGCCACGCGCTCGGCAATCGGCGGCGTCAGGCCGTAGCCATCGACCACGCGGTCGGGCACCAGGTAGGCGACGTGGCGGGCTCCCAGCAGCCGCAGTCCGCGAACCGCCACGGCGCAGGCGGTGGCGCCGTCGCAGTCGTAGTCGGCAACGATGCACAGCCGCTTGTCGTCGCGGATCGCATCGGCCAGCAGTAGCGCTGCCTCGCGGGTGCCGCGCAGCGTGTTCGGCGGCAGCAGCAGCCCCAGTCCGTCGTCGAGTTCTTCCTTGGCGCGCACGCCGCGCGCGGCGTAGAGCCGCGCCAGCAGCGGATGCACGCCGGCCTGCTCGAGCGCCCAGGCACTGCGCGGCGGGATGTCCCTGGCCTGGATCTTCATGCTCACAGCGCCTCCAGGAAGGAGGCCGCCGAGGGGCGGCCGAACAGCCCCCTGGCCCAGCCCGCGAAGCCGCGCGGCTGCAGCGCGAAGCGCTGGGCGCTGCGGTCGCCGCAGAGCGTCAGCGTGACGGCTTCGCCACCAGCGCTGGCAGCCAACAGCTCGGCCACCGGGCCGGCATCGAGCGCTTGCCAGGACGAGGCCCAGGCGGCGCCGTCGTCGCGCAGGGCGGGAAGGCGCAGCGCTTCGGCCACCGTGGGGGCGCTGGCCTTCGGTGCGAAGGCGGCAGGCAGGCTGCCGGTGCCGCTGAGCCAGAAGGAATTGATCGGTGGCACGCCGCGCGCTGTGCGGGCGTCGTTCACGCGCTCGGTGTAGAGCAGCATCTGCATCTCGTTCTGCAGGCGGCGCAGCGGGCGTCCGGCGTCGGACAGCGGCGACCACTGCGAGATCGGAAAGCCGACCGCGCGATCGATCGACGCCGTCGCCAAGCCGTCGAAGATCGGGCCCTGGGCCAACCAGCGGCCCGGCGTCGCCGAGCCATGCAGCGCAATGCCATCCTCTTCGAAGAAGGGGCGTGCCGCGGCCAGCAGCGCATCGGATTCGGCCGGGTCGATCGCGATCGCGGCCGGGTCGCCCAGCATCACGTCGTCGATGCCGACCTGCCAATGGCACAGCGTGGCGATGCCCCAGGCCTGGCCGCCGTCGGTCGGGCCCAGGCCGGCCTGCCTGGCTTCCAGCGCGGCCCAGGGGATGCGGCCGTCGGCGGCCGCGATGCCCAGCGCCTCAGCCAGCGCACGCTCGTGCGGCGGCGAGCGGGTGCTGTCGTCCTGGGTGTCCTCGTGGACCCGGGTGAGCCGGGCCAGCAGGGCTTCGAGCCGGGGCAGCCGGAGGCCGGCCAGCGCCTGGCGGCAAGCCGGGGAGCCCCGGCCGGCGAAGGGAATGAGCAAATGGCGGGCGGGGGGGGAGGCGGACATGGGCCTATTGTCCGGGATGCCACAATTGATCAGATGAACTGCCCCCACGCTCTGCACTCCGTGTCATCGCTGCCCCCCGAGGGGGCGCAGGCCTCCCTTGGGGCGGCCCGGCGGGAGGCCTGAATGCGACTCCCCTACGAACTGCAACTCGGCTGGCGTTACACCCGGGCCGGCCGGGCCACGCGGCGCAACGGCTTCATCTCCTTCATCTCCGGCGTCTCGATGTTCGGCATTGCGCTCGGCGTCGCGGCGCTGATCATCGTGCTGAGCGTGATGAACGGCTTCCAGAAGGAAGTCACCGACCGCATGCTCGGCGTGATCTCGCACATTGAGATCTTCTCGCGCGATGGCCAGGCACTGGCCGACATCGACGCCATCATGGCCGATGCGCGCAAGAACCCCGAGGTGATCGGCGTCGCGCCCTTCGTGGCGGCGCAGGCGCTGCTGGCGCGTGGCGAGGACATGAAGGGCGCGCTGATCCGCGGCATCGACCCGAAGCTCGAGCCGCAGGTGACCGACATCTCGACCACCGCCCAGCAGGGTGCGCTCGACAAGCTGGTGCCGGGCGAGTTCGGCATCGTGCTGGGCATCGAGCTCGCGCGCTCGATGTTCGTGCGCGTCGGCGACCAAGTCACGCTAGTGGCCCCCGGCGGCCAAGTCACGCCGGCCGGCGTGATGCCGCGCTTCAAGCCCTTCACGGTGGTCGGCACCTTCGATTCGGGCCACTACGAATACGACTCGGCGCTGGCGATGATCCATGCCGAGGACGCTGCCCGCGTGTTCCGGCTCGAGGGCCCGACCGGCGTGCGGCTAAAGCTCAAGGACCTGCACCAGGCGCGCGAGGTGGCCGACCAGCTGGCGGCCACGCTGCCGGGCCAGTTCCTGATCCGCGACTGGACCCGCGCCAACAAGACCTGGTTCGCCGCGGTGCAGGTCGAGAAACGCATGATGTTCATCATCCTCACGCTGATCGTCGCGGTGGCGGCCTTCAACCTGGTCTCGACCCTGGTGATGACCGTGACCGACAAGCGTGCCGACATCGCGATCCTGCGCACGCTCGGCTCGAGCCCGAAAAGCATCATGGGCATCTTCGTGGTGCAGGGCGCGATGGTCGGCGTCATCGGCACCCTGGGCGGCCTGTTGTTGGGACTGGGCATCGCCTACAACATCGACGTCATCGTGCCGGCGCTCGAGCAGCTGTTCCATGCCAGCTTCCTGCCCAAGGACATCTACCTGATCAGCAAGATGCCGAGCGATCCGCAGCGCGGCGACATCCTGCCGATCACCGTGATCTCCCTGGTGCTGGCCTTCGTGGCCACGCTCTACCCGAGCTGGCGCGCCAGCCGCGTCAACCCGGCCGAGGCGCTGCGCTATGAATGACGTGGTGTTGAAGGTCCGCGGGCTGACCAAGCGTTTCCATGAAGGCCGAATCGACCTCACGGTGCTACACGGCGTCGACCTCGACGTCCATGCCGGCGAGACCCTGGCCATCGTCGGCGCCTCGGGCTCCGGCAAGAGCACGCTGCTGCACCTGATGGGTGGCCTCGATGCGCCGACCGCGGGCAGCGTCGAGCTGCACGGAGAGAACATCGCCCATGTCGACGCCGCCGAGCAGGGCCGGTTGCGCAATCGGCACCTCGGCTTCGTCTACCAGTTCCACCATCTGCTGCCCGAGTTCAGCGCGCTCGACAACGTCGCGATGCCGCTCAAGATCCGGCGCACGCCGCCGGCCCAGGCCAACACGGCGGCGGTCGCGATGCTGAGTGCCGTGGGCCTCGGCGAACGGGTGCAGCACCGGCCGGCGGAACTTTCGGGCGGAGAGCGCCAGCGCGTGGCGATCGCGCGCGCTTTGGTGACCCAGCCCGACTGCGTGCTGGCCGACGAGCCCACCGGCAACCTCGACCGCGCCACGGCCGACGGTGTCTTCGCGCTGATGTTGCAGCTGGCGCGAGATCGCGGCACGGCCTTTGTGATGGTGACGCACGACGAAAGCCTGGCGGCGCGCTGTGATCGCGTGCTGCGGTTGACGGCCGGGCGGCTGGCCGGCTGAGGCTCAGGCCGCGACGACGATCGGGAAACTGGCCTTCCAGCCGTCGGGGGCGCGCTCGAAGGGCACGGTGAGCGCCGCCCGTGCCTCCTCCGGCAGGCTGCGCCAGAGGCCGTCGCGCGCATTGCCCGGCGCGCCTTCCACATAGAGTTGGGTGGTCAGCAGTTCGCGGCGGTCCAGCTTGACCTTGACGTGGATGTGCGGCGTGCGGCCGGTGTAGGGCACCGGCCGGATGGTGCGGAAGCGGTAGCGACCATCGGCATCCACAGTCACCCTGCCGAAGCCCTGGAAGGCGCGATCGGCGCGGTCGCCGTCGCCCGGGTGGTGGTAGTGGCCGGCCTCGTCGCATTGCCAGATCTCGACCTGCGCGCCGCGCAGCGGCCGGCCATCGAGATCGGTGACCGTGCCGTCGACCCAGGCCGGCTGGGCGGCGGCATAGTTCAAGCTGCCGTTGTGCAGCAGGTCGCCGTCGGCGTCGGCCGGCAGGGCCACCGGGTAGAACGGGCCTTCGGTCTGCGAGGGCGTCGGGCGCCGGGGGGCGGCGGCCTGCGCACGCGCGCCCAGCCAGAGTGCCGGCAGCGCGATCGCTGCCGCGGCGATCGTGCGTCGGGGCAGGTCGTGGGGGAGGGGCGGGGTGGTCATCGCATCTTCGAGTCCGGGTGTGCAAGCGAGTTCCACGACGGACGCAGCAGCCGCTCGACCATCGCCACCGCCGGGCATCCTGCGGCGACCAGCATCACGACGTGGAAGTGGTCGAGCGCGGCATGAGCGTGGCCTCCCGCGTCAGCTGCTGGCCCAGTTGAGCCAGCGCCAGGCGTGGCGCGTCCGCTGGCGCGTGAGTGATTGAGAAGTGATGCGTCAGTTGCTCCAGCGTCTGGGCGACGGCCGGATTCGAGGGCGACAGGCTTTCGTCGAGCCGGGCGAAATGCAGGCTGCTGCGCCATTGCATGCCCAGCGTGGCAAGGGCCGTGCCGGCGGCGACGCCGAACTGTGCGAGCATGTTCTTCACCTGGTTGGCATGCGAGAAGGTGGTCTCGTCGCGCTGCAGCTTCTGGAAGGTCTGCATCGCCGTGGTTGCCAGCACCAGGATCAGGAAGGCGCCGTTGCACAGCAGGGCCGGGACCACGCTGCCCAGCGGATGGGCCGCTTCGCTCAGCCCCGCGAGCTGCCAGCCGCCGAGCAGCAGGCCGGCGAAGCCGGCAAGGTAGTAGCGGCTCGGGCCGGGATGGCGCGGCAGCAGCCGGGACAGCACGATCCAGCTGCCGACACCCGCCAGCGCGCCCAGCCCCTGGTAGCGGCCGACGGCTTCGAGCGGCAGATCCAGCGCACGCTGCAGCAGCAGCGGCAACACCAGGTTGTTGGCCCCGAGCAGCAGGTAGCAGATGCCGAAGACGCCGAGCCCGGCCGCATAGCGGCGCTGCGCGAGCGCCCAGAAGCGGAGCAGCGGCTCGGCTCGGCGGCCGTCGAGATGGACGAAGAGCCACAGTGCAGGCAGCGCCACCCGCCACGGCGCCGAAGAGCCAGCCCGAGGCGACGAAGAAGTCGTAGCTCGAGCGCTGCAGCGCATGCAGCAGCAGAAAGCTGCCGGCGATCAATGCCAGCATGCCGACCGGGTGCGACGGAGGACGCAGTTCCTCGATCTGGCGCGGGTCGTCGAGCAGCCAGGCCGAGAGCGCGGCCAGCACCGCGGCCGGCAGCAAAAGCGCGAAAAATGCCATGCGCCAGCCCTGCAGAGACAGCGCCGCCGCCGCCAGCAGCGGTCCGGCGACGATGCCCCAGGCGAGTCCCGAGGCGAAGAACTTGATCCCCGTGAAGCGGCGTGGCGAAGGAGGGATGTGGTTCACGAGCACCCGGCCGGCGGTCATGAAGGACGAGCAGCCGAGCGCCATCAAGGCCCGGCCCAGGGCGAATTGAATCAGGCTGGCGCTGAAGCCGCAAACCAGGGCACCGAGCGCGAACAGCAGGCTGGCTCACAGCAGCACGCGGCGCCAACCCAGGCGTTCGATCAGCCATCGGTGCATCGCGATCGCGGCGATGGCGACCACCGCGTAGAGCGTGGCGACCTGGCTGAACTCCTCCGGGCCAGCGCCGATGCTGCCCATCACCGGTGCGGCGTTGAAGGCGACGATGCCGGTCTGCAGGAAGTCACTGAAGGGCAGCGCCGCGATCAGCAGGTACAGCGGCAACTTGCGCGACGACGGGGCGGCCGCGGCGGTCATGGGTCAGGCCGAGAGGGTCTTCCGGAACCCGATCGACAGCCGGTTCCAGCTGTTGATCACGCCGATCGCGAGCGTCAGGTTCACGCGCTCGCTTTCGCTGAACTCGGCGCTCAGGGCCTCGTAGTCGGCATCCGGGGCCCGGCTCTCGGCCACTTGCGTGATGGCCTCGGTCCAGGCCAGCGCCGCGCGTTCGCGCGGCGTGAAGAAGGGCGTCTCGCGCCACACCGGCACCGCGTAGAGCCGGCGTTCGGTCTCGCCCTTCTTGCGCAGGTCGCTGGCATGCAGGTCGACGCAGAAGGCGCAGCCGTTGATCTGCGAGGCGCGCAGCTTGACGAGGTCGAGCAGGGCCGGCTCGAGGCCCAGCTTGCCGACCGCCACCTCGAGTGCGATCAGCGCCTTCATGGCGTCGGGGGAGGCCTTGTAGAAATCGAGTCTTTGTTCCATGGTGGTGCTCCGTGGGTTGGCGATGGCCCCATGCTAAAAAGCGCCGCCCACATCCGTGGCGGCCAATTCGCGCCATTTGCAGGAGGCCAATTGCATGGAACTGCACGTCGTCATCGACGGTGACAAGGACCTGACCGGACAGCTGGTCCGGCAACTGAGGGACGCGATCCGCGCCGGCCGGCTGGCTGCGGGCGAGAAGCTGCCGCCGTCGCGCCTGCTCGCGGAACAACTCGGCCTGTCGCGCAAGACGGTGGCCGAGGCCTATGCCCGGCTGACATTCGACAAGCTGCTGGTCGGCCGCATCGGCAGTGGCACCTACGTGGCGAAGGACCTGCTGCCGACCGGCGTCCCGGCCGCGAGCCCGGCCCTGGCGGGCCTGGCCACCGTCGAGCGCTGGCGCCGCATGGATACGCCGCTGCGCCACCCAGCTCCGGCCGGCCACTCGCGCTACGAGTACATCGGCGGTGCTCCGGCGCGCAGCCTGTTTCCGCACGCCGACTGGCGCCGCTGCGTGCTCCATGCGCTGCGTGAAGGTGCGCGTTCGCGCGGCCTCTATGGCCCGGCGGAGGGCATGCCGGTGCTGCGCGAGGCGATCGCGCGCCACGCTGCCTTCTCGCGCGGCGTGCGCTGCGGCGTCGACGACATCGTCGTCACGCAGGGCGCCCAGCAGGCACTCGACCTGGTGGCCCGCGTGCTGGTCGACCCGGGCTGCACCGTGGCGGTCGAGGAGCCGGGCTATCCGCCGGCCCGGCAGCTGTTCGCAGCCCAGGGTGCCGACGTGGTCGGCGTCCCGGTCGATGGCGAGGGCATGCAGGTCGACCGGATCCCGGAAGGCACGCGGCTGGTCTATGTGACGCCGGCGCACCAGTTCCCGCTCGGCATGCCGATGAGTCCGCGCCGCCGCGAGGCGCTGCTGGCGCGCGCATATGCGATCGGCGCCATCGTGATCGAGGACGACTACGACTGCGAGTTCCGCTACGAGGGCCGGCCTGCCGACTCGCTGCAGAGCATGGACACGCAGGGCTGCGTGGCCTTCGTCGGCAGCTTCTCGAAGACGCTGTCGCCCGAGCTTCGGCTGGGCTACCTGATCGCGCCGCAGGCGATCCTCGAGGCGGTCGGCGTCGCCAAGCACCTGAGCGACTGGCACACCGCGACGCCGGCCCAATGCGCGCTCGCCAAGTTCATCGCCGACGGCGACCTGCACAAGCACATCCGGCGCTGCCACGCGGTCTATGCCGAGCGGCGCGAACGCATCATGCGGTACTTCGCGGGCGAGCTCGCGCCGTGGTTCGAGCTGGTGCCGGCGACGGCCGGGATCCATCTGGCGGCGCTGTGCCGGCGGCCGGTCGACATGGAGATGCTGCTGCGCCTGGCACGGCGCGTCGACGTGGGTCTGTATCCGCTCGATCCGTTCTACGGCTTCGGCACGCCGCGGCAGGGGCTGATGCTCGGCTACGGCGTGATCGCCAGCGAGGACATCGACCCCTCGCTGGACCGCGTCCGCGACATCCTGCTGCAGATGGGCTGAGCCCTCAGGCGGCGATCGAGTAGCCGCCGTCGACCGGGATCGCCGTGCCGGTCACGAAGTCCGATGCCGCGCTGGCGAGGAACACCGCGATGCCGGCCAGATCCTCGGACCGACCCCAGCGGCCGGCCGCGGTGCGCGCCACCACCCGTTCGCTGAGCCCCGGCATCTGCGCGCGCGCCCCATCGGTCAACTCGGTCTGGATCCAGCCCGGCAGCACCGCATTGACCTGGATGCCATCGGCGGCCCAGGACGCTGCCATCGCTCGGCTCAACTGCACGATGCCGCCCTTGCTGGCCCCATAGGCCGGGGCATAGGGGGCGCCGAAGATCGACATCATCGAGCCGATGTTGATGATCTTGCCGCCGCCCGCCGCCTTCAGGTGCGGATAGGCTGCCCGGCAGCAAAGGAAGGCGCTCGTGAGGTTGGTGTCCATCACCTGATTCCATTCGGCCAGCGACAGCTGGTCGACCGGCTTGCGCACCGTAGTGCCGGCGTTGTTGACCAGGATGTCGATCCGGCCGCAACGTGCCGCGGCCTCGTCGAACAGGGCCTTGACCGAATCTTCGTCGGTCACGTCCGCGGCCAGCGCGAAGCTGTCGCTGCCCAACGCCTTCAGCGCAGCCACCGCCTCCGCCGACTTCTGCGGATTGCGCGCCGCGACCACCACGCGTGCGCCGGCTTCCGCCAGCCCCTTGGCCATGCCGAGCCCGATGCCGCCGTTGCCGCCGGTCACGAGCGCGACCTTCCCTTTCAGATCGAACATGCAATTCCCTTGCTGTGACGCAGGCGCTAATCACTCAATGCCCCGCACGGGCGGCGTCAGAGGATGCGGTTGAACCAGAGCAGCGAAAGCCCGGCCGACAGCAGCGCGAGCGCCGCGGCGCCCATCGCGAAGAGGGCCGAGATCTCGGTCTCTTTCTTCTCGACGGTGAGCCGCGAACTCAGCGTGTTGTAGACCTTCTTGAGGTCGTTCGCGGTGCCCGCATAGAAGTATTCGGCCTGGGTCTTGTTGGCGATCGCCTTGAGCGTTTCCTCGTCGAGCCGCACCCGCATCGACCAGCCTTCGAAGCCGATGGTCTCGCCGTCGACCGTGCCGATGCCGACCGTGTAGACACGGACGCCGCGGTCGGCCGCCACCTTGGCCGCATCGAGCGGATCGACGCCGGTGGTGCGCTRGCCGTCGGTCAGCATGATGATCGCGGCCGAGGTGTAGGAACCGGGCGCGACCGGCGTGAATTCCTTCGGCGGCGGCTTGCCGGCGCGTTCGATGGCGACGCCGGTCTGGCGGCTCTTGGGGCCGAAGTCAGAGATGTCGATGCCGGCGTCCGGGAACAGCGTGGCCAGCGAGACCACGATCGCGTTGCCGGTGGCGGTCGCCCGCTGCAGTTGGAAGGAATCGATCGCCGTGACCAGGTCTTCGCGGTTGGTGGTCGGCAGTTGCGCCACCTGCGCGCTGCCCGCGAAGGCGACGATGCCGACCTTGACGGTGCGTGGCAGCTCCTTCAGGAAGCTCTTGGCTGCCTCCTGGGCCGCGACCAGCCGGTTCGGCTGCACGTCGGCCGCGCGCATGCTGCCCGAGACGTCCATCGCGAGGATGATGGTCTGCTGATTCGACGGCAGCACCACCACCGCCATCGGCCGCGCGGCAGCGATCAGCATCGCAGACAGCGCCAGCAGGAACAGCAGCGGCGGGATGT
>NZ_JBFUIU010000181.1:0-13369 GCF_056401695.1 Variovorax sp. P4_D9 | reverse complement strand
GGCGCTGGTGCGCGGCCAGCGCGCGGCCCTGTCCCCGCAGGTCACGCTCGACGCCAGCGCGCGCCGAACCGGCGGGCGCGACATCTCGGCCGCCACCGCCTCGGCCGCGGTGCTGGGCGTCGACTGGGCACCGGACGTCTGGGGTCGCCTGCGCCAGGCGGTCGACAGCGCGCAGGCGTCGGCCCAGGCCAGCGAAGCCGACCTGGCGGCGGCCCGCCTGTCGGCTGTCGGCGAACTGGCCACCAACTACTTCTCGCTGCGCGAGGCCGACGCCGAGCTGCGCATCCTCGACGAGACGCTAGAAGGCTACGCGCGCAGCCTGCTGATCACGCGCAACCGCTATGCGGCCAGCATCGCGGCCCAGAGCGACGTGCTGCAGGCCGAGACGCTGTACGCCAATACCCAGGCCGATCGCGCCGCGTTGAAGCGCAACCGCGATGCGCTCGAGCATGCGATCGCGGTGCTGGTCGGCGTGGCGCCGGCCGACTTCAGCCTGCCCGTGGCCGAGTGGAAGATGGCGGTGCCCGCTGTGCCGGCCGAGTTGCCCTCGACACTGCTGGAGCGCCGGCCCGACATCGCATCGGCCGAGCGGCAGGTGGCGGCGGCCAATGCGCAGATCGGCATCGCGCGCTCGGCCTATTACCCGAACTTCAGCCTGAGCGGCGGCATCAGCACCAGCGCGTCGCGCCTGGGCGACCTGTTCAATGCATCGAACACGCTGTGGTCGCTTGGCCTGTCGGTGGCGCAGGTGGTGTTCGACGCCGGCGCGATCGGCGCCAGCGTCGACGCCGCCAAGGCCGGTCACGAAGCTTCGGTGGCGCGCTATCGGCAAACAGTGCTGGCGGCCTTCCAGAGCGTCGAGGACCAGCTCACCGCCGGCACCAGCCTGTCACAGCAGGAGGTTCTGCGCCGCCAGAGCTCGGCTGCGGCCGACCGCACCGAACAGCAGTTCCTGAACCGCTACCGCGCCGGCACCATCGACTACACCAGCGTGGTGGTGGCGCAGGTGTCCGCGCTCAATTCGAGGCGGACCCTGCTGCAGGTGCAGGTCAATCGCCAGTTGGCAGCGGTGACGCTGATCCAGTCGCTGGGCGGCGGGTGGCATGCCGAGTGGATGGAGCCGTCGCCGAATCCGGTCGCGGCGGCCAACTCCTGAGTCAGCCCCCGCGCAGCCTTGGCGCCTGCAGGTAGGCGCCCGACTCGAAGAGTTGCGTCTCGGCCTGGTCGAGGCGCTTCACCACCGGCTTGCCGGCGCGGCTGGCGAGCAGTTCGAGCAGGGCTTCGGTCAGTGCCGTGCCGGCGGCGACCGAAGGAAAGAACGAGGGGCTCTGGATCGCGAACAGCAGCGTCTCGTCCGCCAGCAGCGACAGCGGAGAGGCCGCGCTGTCGGTCAGCGCCAACAGCTTGCAGCCGGCGGCCTTGGCCGCTTCGGCCACCTGCAGCGCTTCGCGCGAGTAGGGCGCAAAGCTGGCCACGACCAGCGCATCGCCCTTGGCCATCGCCCGCTGCTGCATCTCGAGCGAGCCGCCCTGGCCGTCGATCAGCTGCACGCTGTTGCGGAACATTCGGTACACGTAGACGAAGGCGAAGGCGATCGGGAAGCAGGCCCTGAAGCCCGCCGCGTGCACGGTATTCGCTTTCTCGAGCAGGGCGCAGGCCTTCTGCAGCGTGGCGGCGCTCTGGCGCTGCGTGGCCTCGAGGTTGTGGCGCTGCACTTCGAACATCTCCTGGACCAGGCCACGGTCGGTCGCCCGGCCGACCAGCGTGCGGGCCCGCTCGCCGTAGGCCTCGGGCCCGAGCCCCATGTCCGACGCCATCGCCTCCTTGAACTGCGGCCAGCCCGCATAGCCCAAGTGTTGTGCGAAGCGAACCAGCGTGGCCGGGGTGCCGCCGGCCCGCTTGCCAACGGTGCGCATCGAATGCGTGACCACGTCGTTCGGATGGTCGAGCACGTACCGGGCCACCTGCTGCAGCGCAGGGCTCAGGCCGGCAAAGCGCTGGCGGAGATCGTCCTTGACGCCCATGGGATTCCTCTGTTGGTTTGAAACGAATGTACCGGATCGAACAGCTGTGTTCCAGAACCGCTTGACGGAACAAATGTTCCAATTAATAATTCTGGCGGTACATTGGTTCCAATCTAAGAATGCCATGACGCACGTCTTCCACCGCCATCTCCGTCACACGCCGCCGGTCGCCGTTTCCGCCCGCGAAATGACGATCCGCGATGCCGCCGGCCGCGACTACCTCGACGCCTCGGGCGGTGCCGCGGTCTCGTCGTTGGGGCACGGGCATCCGGACGTGATCGCGGCCATGCATGCGCAGATCGACCGACTGGCCTACGCCCACACCAGCTTCTTCACCAGCGAGGTCGCGGAGCAACTGGCGGACGAGCTCGTTGGCGGCGCACCCGAAGGCATGAGCCACGTCTACCTGGTGAGCGGGGGCTCCGAGGCCGTCGAGTCGGCGCTCAAGATGGCGCGCCAGTACTTCGTCGAGATCGGGCAGCCGCAGCGGACGCACTTCATCGCCCGCCGCCAGAGCTACCACGGCAACACGCTGGGTGCGCTGGCGGTCGGCGGCAATGCCTGGCGGCGCGAGCCTTTCGCGCCGATCCTGGTGCCGGCCACCCACGTTGCACCCTGCTATCCCTACCGCGAACAGCGCGAGGGCGAGAGCGCCGCCGAGTACGGCCTGCGGCTCGCCGCCGAACTCGAGGCGGCGATCCAGGCGCAAGGGGCTGACCGCGTGATCGCCTTCGTGGCCGAGACCGTCGGCGGCGCCACGGCTGGCGTGCTGACGCCGGTGCCGGGCTATTTCAAGGCCGTGCGCGAGGTCTGCGACCGCCATGGCGTGCTGCTGATCCTCGACGAGGTGATGTGCGGCATGGGACGCTGCGGCACGCTCTACGCCTGCGAGCAGGAGGGCGTGGTGCCCGACCTGGTCACGGTCGCCAAGGGGCTCGGCGGCGGCTATCAGCCGATCGGTGCGGTGCTCGCTCAGCGCCGGATCGTCGAGGCGATGTCGAAGGGAAGTGGCTTCTTCCAGCACGGCCATACCTACCTCGGCCATCCGGTGGCCTGTGCGGCCGCGCTCGCGGTGCAGCGGGTGATCCGCCGCGACGGCCTGCTGGCCAAGGTACGCGACGACGGCGAGGCTTTCGGCGCCATGCTGCGCAGCGCGCTCGGCAACCATCCGCACGTGGGCGACATTCGCGGCCGCGGCTTCTTCTGGGGTATCGAACTGGTGGCCGAACGGACCGCCAAGACGCCGTTCCCGCCCGGGCTGCAGTTGCATGCCTGGATCAAGAAGGAGGCGATGGCGCGGGGCCTGCTGTGCTATCCATTCGGCGGCACGGTCGACGGCCGGCGGGGCGATCACGTGCTGCTGGCGCCGCCCTTCATCGCCACGCGGCACGATCTGCAGGAAATCACGACCCGACTGGCTGCTGCGATCGACACCGTCACGCGCGCGGTCGGCGCGCCCCAGGCGCGCTGAAGGCGCCGAGCGCGCTTCCCCCATTCGTTCTTCAACCTGCTTCGAGGAGTTGCTCCATGGCCTTCGCTCGTCTGTCCACGCTTGCCTGCGCCGCCCTTGTGGCGGCCTGCGCGCTGCTTCCGCTCACCGCCGCCCAGGCCGAGGAGGGCGGCACGTTGACCAAGGTCAAGGCCAGCGGCGCGATCACCTTCGGCTACCGTGAATCGTCCTTCGGCTTTTCCTACCTCGACGGCAGCCTGAAGCCGATCGGCTACAGCATCGACATCTGCAACCGGATCGTCGAGGCCCTCAAGACCGAACTCCGGATGTCGGCCATCGAGGTCCGCTACCAGGCCGTGACCTCCGCCAACCGCATCCCGCTGGTGGCGAACGGCACGGTCGATATCGAGTGCGGCTCCACCACCAACCTGGTCGAGCGGCAGAAGCAGGTGGCCTTCTCGCCCGACATCTTCCGCTACAACGTGCGCATGCTGGTCAAGGCCGATTCGGGCATCCGGAGCATCGCCGACCTGCAGGGCAAGACCGTGGTCACGACCACCGGCACCACCTCGTTCCGGCTGCTGCGCGAGGCCGACAAGGGCAAGAACCTCGAGGTCGTCAACGTGGCGGCCAAGGACCACACCGAATCCTTCCTGCTGGTCGAGAACGGCCGYGCCCAGGCCTTCGTGCTGGACGACATCCTGCTCGCGGGTCAGATCGCCAATGCGCGTAACCCGAAGGACTTTCTGATTACCGGCGAAAGCCTGCGCACCGAGAACCAGTCGCTGATGCTGCGAAAGGACGATCCCGAGTTCAAGGCACTGGTGGACCGCGTGGTCGGCGGCATGATGAAATCGGGCGAGATGGAGAAGCTCTACGACCGCTGGTTCATGGCCCCCATCCCGCCCAAGAACATCAACATCAACTATCCGCTCAATGCCGAGACCCGGGACGCTTTCGCGAATCCTTCGTCGAAAGGGATCTGAGCACCAACCATGACCCGCATCGCACTCATCCACGCCCTGGCGCATTCGATCGCTCCCATCAACGAAGCGATGGCGCGCGACTGGCCCGAGGCCGTCCGCATGAACCTGCTGGACGACAGCCTCTCGGCCGACCTCGCGCGCACGGGGCGGGGGCTCGACGAGGCGATGCACGAGCGCTTCCAGCGCCTGGCGCAGTACGCGGTCGATTGCGGCGCACGGGGCATCCTCTTCACCTGCTCGGCCTTCGGACCGTGCATCGAGGCGGTGGCCCGGCGGCATGCGGGCATGCCGGTGCTGAAGCCCAACGAGGCGATGGTCGAGGAGGCCGCGGCCGGTGCCGGGCGGCTCGGACTGATCGCGAGCTTCGGGCCCACGCTCGAATCGATGCCGCCCGAATTCCCGCCCGGCGTCGCGCTCGAACTGGCGCTCGCCGAGGGCGCGGTCGAAGCCTTGAATGCCTGCGACGGCGAGCGGCACGATGCGCTGGTCGCCGCCCAGGCCCGGGCACTGCGCGAGCGCGGCTGTACTCGCATCGCGCTGGCCCAGTTCAGCATGGCGCGGGCCCGGCAGGCCTGCGAAACGGCGACCGGGCTCCCGGTGCTGACCACGGTCGACAGCGCGGTCCGCGCACTGCGGCGGCGATTGGTCTGATGTCGCGGCGAGCGGGCGTGGAGCGGTTCGCTTCGCCGTTGCGAGCCATTAGGATCGGAGCCACGATGAACCCACTGCTCGACAACATCGCCTGGAACACGCTCGCCGGTCCGCACGCGCGCTACGCGACGGGCACCGATCGCGCCCGCCGCTACGCTCCGGGCTTTTCCCCGATCGTCGGCTTCGCGAATGCCGAACAGCCCGATCTCGACGACCTGACGCCCTTCTGCCAGCCGGGCGACCACTTCTATTGCATGGAATGGACCGGTAGCGCACCCGCGGGCTGGCGCATCGACCTGGACTCGACCATGTTCCGGATGGTGTGGCAGGGCGCGATGCCGGATGGCGACGAGGCCCTCGACGCCATCCCGCTGCGGCCGGAGCATGCGGCCCAGGCGGTCGAACTCGCCGCGCTGACCCGTCCGGGCCCCTTCGGGCCGAGAACACCCGAACTCGGCGACTACTTCGGCTGCTTCGAAGGCGATCGCCTGATCGCCATGGCCGGCGAGCGCATGTGCGCCGGCACCCTGCGCGAGATCAGCGGCGTCTGCACGCATCCCGACTTCCAGAGCCGGGGCCTCGCGTGCCGGCTGGCGGCCAAATTGATTCGCCGCCAACTGCAGCGCGGCGAGACGCCTTTCCTGCATGTCATGCGTGACAACGAGGGCGCCCACCGGCTCTACGCCCGCATGGGCTTCCGCGACCATCGCGAGGTGGTCGTGCGGGTGATTTCACCGTGCTGATCTGAACGGAGCCTGACCGCCGCGATCGCGATAATCGACGCTCTTTCAAGGAGCGCGCGTGGATATCGTATTGCTGGTCAAGGCCGCCGTCATGGGGATCGTCGAGGGGCTGACCGAATTCCTGCCGATCTCGTCGACCGGCCACCTGATTCTTGCCGGCTCGCTGCTCGGCTTCGACGACGACAAGGCGAAAGTCTTCGACATCGCCATCCAGACTGGCGCGATCTTCGCGGTGATCCTGGTCTATTGGCATAAGATCCACTCGACCTTCGTCGCGCTGCCGCGCCAGCCCAAGGCGCGGCGCTTCGCGCTCAACGTGCTGATCGGCTTCCTGCCGGCGGTGGTGCTGGGCCTGGCGTTCGGCAAGGCGATCAAGGCGCACCTGTTCACGCCCACCGTGGTGGCCARCACCTTCATCATCGGCGGCTTCATCATCCTGTGGGCCGAGCGGCGGCCGCCCGGCTCGGTGCGCATCGAGCACGTGGACGACATGACGCCGTGGGACGCGCTCAAGGTCGGCCTGGTGCAGTGCTTCGCGATGATCCCCGGCACCAGCCGCAGCGGCTCGACCATCATCGGCGGCATGCTGCTGGGGCTGTCGCGCAAGGCGGCGACCGATTTCTCCTTCTTCCTCGCGATCCCGACCTTGATCGGTGCCGGCGTGTACAGCCTCTACAAGGAGCGCGCGCTGCTGTCGGCGGCCGACATCCCGCTGTTCGCGGTCGGCCTGGTGTTCTCGTTCCTGAGCGCCTTGCTGTGCGTGCGCTGGCTGCTGCGCTACATCAGCACGCACGACTTCGTGCCCTTCGCCTGGTACCGGATCGCCTTCGGCATCGTGGTGCTGGCGACCGCGTGGAGCGGGGTCGTGGTCTGGGCTGAATAGTTCAGTGGTAATCGTTTTCGCGCTGATGACGAACGGCAGCGTTCGATACGGTGTCGCTGGGCTGGATTTCGAACAGCGCGACCGACGTAGCCGCTGTGCCCGAACGGGATCACCAGTTCGCGGATTAACGGGTCATGGCCTGCCTTGCGGGCAGGTGAAGGGTGAGTAGCGCAGCATGGCGATTCCCGCCTCGATCGCCTCGAGGGCGCGTTCGGTCAGTTCGAAGTTGCCACCTCGCTCCATTTCGCGCTCCAGCACGAACGCGTAGAGCCGATCCAGATCGGCCAGCGCTTCTCGCGTGAAGCGGACGCGATAGCTCACCGGGTGGGCCGAGGAGCGCGCGCCTTGGCAGTTGCAAGCCTTTTACGCAGACTGGACATGACCTCGTCGGCTTCGACGTAGTCGCTGCTTCGCTTCGCCTTCTCGAGCGAGCGCAGGCCGCGAGCGACGAACTCGGCTTGTTCGATGCGTTGGCGAACCGAGTGGCGAACGGCGTTTTCCACGAACTGGGACAGGGACTCGTCCTCGCCGAGCACCTGCTCGATCTGTTCGCGCAGTTCCGGCTCGATGCGAACCGAGGGAATGGTCGAAGTGTTCATGCGGCTCGAGTGTGGTGCATTTGCCGCTCAGACCAGCAGGTTGCGTAGCGCCGCTTCCACCGCCGCCGCGGTGGCGATCGGCTTTTCCATCGGAAACAGGTGCGTGCCGTCCAGCATCATGATGCGGCCCTTGGTGACCTGCAGCGTCATCGCCATGCCGACGCGCCGCATCTCGACTGACTGGCGTCCGCCGACAAAGGCCGCGCGGCACTTGAGCGGATGGGCGCGCAGCAGGGCGCCGAGGTTGTGCGGGATGGTGTCGTAGATCGCGGTCTCGACATCGCGGTCGAAGCTCAGCGCCCGCGCATCGTCGAGGTCGAAGGTGCCGTGCTCGATGTAGTCGCGCAGCACGCGCTCGTCCCATCTGGCGAAGGCCCGCTCTTCATGAGCGGCGTGCGCTTCATGAGGTTGATGGTGCCGGCGCGCCAGCCGCCGATCAGCGGCGAATCGAGCAGCACCACGCCCTTGGCGAGCGCCGGGTGCAAGGCGGCGCACATCAGGCTCAGGAAGCCGCCGAGCGAGTGGCCGACCAATAGCACCAGCGCCCCGGCGCAATCGGCGCGGGCTTGCGCGAAATCCGCCAGTTGCTGCACCAGGTGCGGCCAGTTGTCGGTGACCGGGTACTTCGGGTCGTGGCCGAATTTCTCGATCGCGTCGATGTCGAAGCCGCGGTTGCGCAGGCTGTCGAGCATCACGCGGTAGGTGCTCGCGGGAAAGCTGTTCCCGTGGGAAAAGATGAGGGGAGGAAGCATGGGAATCGACGCCGCAGGCGGACCCCCGGCCCGGCGCGCTGTCAGATGAGCTTTTCTTCGGGCGTCGAGATCTTGCGCAGCGGGCTGTGCCGCGTGGCGGGCATCTTCAGCGGATGCTCGGTGTAGGCATCGTCCCAGACCGGGTCCTCGATGCTGTCGAAGACTTCGCGCAGCTTCTGGCCCCAGTTGTTGTGCATCATCCGGTAGTAGGGGTTGTCGGCGTCGATGCAGACCACCTTGTCGGTACGCAGCGCGTTGGCCTCGTAGACCACCAGGTCGAGCGGCAGGCCGACCGACAGGTTCGACTTCATGGTCGAGTCCATCGACACCAGCGCGCATTTGGCGGCTTCGTCGAGCGGAGTATCGGGCGTCAGCACGCGGTCGAGCACCGGCTTGCCGTACTTCGATTCGCCGACCTGGAAGTACGGCGTCTCGGTGGTCGCCTCGATGAAATTGCCGGCGGCGTAGACCAGGAAGAGCCGCATGCCCTCGCCCTTGACCTGGCCGCCGAAGATGAAGGAGACGTTGAAGTCGAGCCCCGCATGCTTGAGCGCCTCGGCGTCGCGGTCGTAGACATGGCGCACGGCCGAGCCGAGCACGCGGGCGGCATCGAACATGCTCTTGGCGTTCCAGATCGTGATCGGCGGGCTCTCCTCGCCGCTTTCCTTGGTCTCGCGTAGCTCCTCGATCTGCAGGATCTCGCGCACCGATTGGGAGATGCTCAGGTTGCCGGCCGACAGCAGCACCATGACGCGGTCGCCCGGCTGCTCGTAGACGATCATCTTGCGGAAGGTGCTGATGTGATCCACGCCCGCATTGGTGCGCGAATCGGACAGAAACACCAGTCCGGCGTTGAGTTTGATGCCTACGCAGTAAGTCATGAGGTCTTCTTGCACGAATCGGACCATCAGCCCTGTTCGCGCGCCTGGAGTTTCTTGAGTTTGTAGATGGCGTCGAGCGCTTCGCGTGGGCTCAAGGCGTCCGGATCGATCGCGCTCAACGCGGATTCTACGGCGCTCGCCAGCGGCGCCTCGGCGGCCGGCGGCGGCGCGAACAGGTCGACCTGGGCCCGGGTCTGGGTCTGCTGGGCCTCCAGCGCCTCGAGCGCCTGGCGCGCATGGTTGACCACCGCGGCCGGCATGCCGGCCAGCCGCGCCACCTGGATGCCGTAGCTCTTGCTCGCCGGGCCAGGCTGCATTTCGTGCAGGAAGACGATGTCGCGCCCGGCCTCGGTGGCGCTGACGTGCATGTTGACCGCGCCGTGGTGCGTGGCCGGGAACTCGGTGAGTTCGAAATAGTGCGTGGCGAACAGGGTGAAGGCGCGCGTGCGGTCGTGCAGCTGGGCCGCGATACCGGCGGCCAGCGCCAGGCCGTCGAAGGTGCTGGTGCCGCGGCCGATCTCGTCCATCAGCACCAGCGAATGGGCGGTGGCGCCGTGCAGGATCTGCGCCGCCTCGGTCATCTCGAGCATGAAGGTCGACTGCGCGTTGGCCAGGTCGTCGGCGGCGCCGATGCGGGTGTGGATGGCGTCGATCGGACCGAGCCTGCAGGCCGCGGCCGGCACGTGCGAGCCGATCGAGGCCAGCAGCACGATGATCGCCACCTGCCGCATGTAGGTCGACTTGCCGCCCATGTTGGGGCCGGTGATGACCTGCATCCGCTGCTGGGGGCCCATGCGGGTGTCGTTCGCGATGAACGCGCCCGATGATTTTTCGGCGAGGCGGGCCTCGACCACCGGGTGGCGGCCCTGCTCGATCTCGATGCAGGGATGCGAGACGAAGCTCGGCGCCCGCCAGTGCAGCGTGTGCGAGCGTTCGGCCAGCGCACAGAGCGCGTCGAGGGTCGCGATCGCGCCGGCCAGCCGGGCCAGCGCCGCGACCGAGGGCTGCAGGGCGTCGAGCAACTGCTCGTAGAGCCATTTCTCGCGGGCCAGCGCGCGGTCTTGTGCCGACAGTGCCTTGTCCTCGAAGGCCTTGAGCTCGGGCGTGATGAAGCGCTCGGCGTTCTTCAGCGTCTGGCGGCGGCGGTAGTTGTCGGGGACCTTGGCCAGCGCGCTCTGCGTGACCTCGATGTAGAAGCCGTGCACGCGGTTGAACTGCACCCGCAGGTTGCTGATGCCGGTGCGCTCGCGCTCGCTGGCTTCGAGCTTGAGCAGGAAGTCGTCGCAGTTCTCGCTGATCGCGCGCAGCTCGTCGAGCTCGGCGTCGTGCCCGTTGGCGATCACGCCGCCGTCGCGGATCAGCGCCGAGGGCTCGGGCGTGATCGCCGCCACCAGCAGCTCGACGCAGCCGGCCGGCGGCGCGAGCTGGCCGCCCATCTGGGCCAGCAGCGCGGCCGCGCCGGGCAGGGCCGGCGCCAGTTGTTCGGCCTTGGCCAGCGCCATGCGCAGGGCCACCAGTTCGCGCGGGCGCACTTGCCGCAGCGAGATACGGGCCGCGATGCGTTCGACGTCGCTGGTGTTCTTGAGCTGCTCGCGCAGGGTGCGCCAGGGCGCGGCCGTGCCGCCGGGCGGCGGCGCCTGCAGGGCGGTGATGGCTTCGAGCCGGTCCTGGGCGGCGCTGCGCTCGCGCCGCGGCGCCAGCAACCAGCGCTTGAGCAGCCGGCTGCCCATCCCGGTCATGCAGGTGTCGAGCAGCGAGAACAGCGTCGGCGATTCSYCGCCGCGCAGGGTCTGGACCAGTTCGAGATTGCGCCGGGTGGTCGGCGGCAGCTCGATCAGCTCGCCATCGCGTTCGACCGAGAGCCGCTGTACGTGCGCCAGCGCCCGGCCCTGGGTGTGCTCGGCATAGCCCAGCAGCGCGGCGGCGGCGGCATGCGCGTTGCTCAGCGGCTCGGCGTTCCAGGCCGCCAGGTTGACGCTCCCCATCTGCTCGCACAGCTTGCGCTCGCCGAGGCCGCCATCGAATTGCCAGGCCGGCCGCAGCGAGAGTGTGAAGGGCGTGGCGCTGCGTGCGGCCTTCAGCCGCTGCTCGAAGGCGGGCATGACCTCGGCGCTGTAGAGCAGTTCGCTCGGCGCGATGCGCGCGATCCAGGCCTCGAGCGCATCGGCGGGGCACTCGGCCAGCCGCAGCTCGGCCCCGGTGACGCTGAGCCAGGCGAGGCCGCAGAAGTTGCGCGAGCCAGCATGCACCGCGAGCAGCAGCGACTCGCTCTTGTCGTTGAGCAGTTCGGCGTCGGTCAGGGTGCCGGGCGTGACCACGCGCACCACCTTGCGCTCGACCGGGCCCTTGGCGGCGCCGACCTCGCCGACCTGCTCGCAGATCGCGACCGATTCGCCGAGCTTGATGAGCCGTCCGAGGTAGGTGTCGACCGAATGGAAAGGCACGCCGCACATCACGACCGGCTGGCCGGCCGACTGGCCGCGCTGGGTCAGCGTGATGTCGAGCAGGCGGGCGGCCTTCTCGGCGTCGGCGTAGAAGAGTTCGTAGAAGTCGCCCATCCGGTAGAAGAGCAGGGTGTCCGGATGGTCGGCCTTGAGGCCGAGGTATTGCGCCATCATAGGGGTATGCCCAGTAATGACGGCTTTCGCAGGCCCTTGATTTACAAGGCTTTTCCCATGGAACTCGTTGATTCCATTGACAATTTCCTGATCGACGACTGGTGGGTTCAACTTGTGGACACCTAACGAAACTTGGCTACACTCGCCTCGCAAGCGTAGGTTTTGCACCCCTGGACCGAGAAAGTTACGCCGGGTGGCGGAACGGGTCATCAGGAAACCTACGCCGCCAGGCACTTCCTATGCAATTCGACGCGCGTGCTGCAAAGCTCTTGCAGCCGGGCCAACACATTATGGTGGACGGCTGTCCGGGGCTTCGGCTCGAGGCCACCGAGACGACCAGGACCTGGACCTATCGATTCAAGTCGCCGGTCGACGGCAGGATGCGGCAAAAGAAGATCGGCCGCTGGCCGGCGGTGTCGCTCGCCAAGGCGGCGCTGGAATGGGAGGCCCTGCGGGACCTGCGGGAATCTGGTGCTGACCCGGCGCTGGCCGAAAAGGAATCGCGGGCGCAGCAGGTKGTCAAAGCCGCCGAGAAGCGCGATGGCGTCTACACGGTGGGACGCCTGGTCGAGGATTATCTGAAGGGCCACATCGACACGCACCGCAAGCCCAAGGGACGCGCCGAGGTCCGGCGGATGCTGACCCGAAACCTCGACCCGATCGCGCTCGAGCAGGCCTCGACTCTGAAACGGCAGCAGGCCTTCGCCTTTCTTGAGAGCATGGCATCCACGCCGGTGCAGGCGGCCAGCATCAAGGGCGAGCTCGGCGCAGCCTGGGACTATGCGCTGGACGCCGGTCGGCTCCCCGAGGAGACGCCGAACTGGTGGCGGCTCATCATGCGCGGCAAGCTGCAGAGCAAGGGCAGGGTGCTGCTGGGCGAATCCACCGGGCCCATCAAACGCGTGCTCAACGACAAAGAGACCGGCATCTTGATCCGTTGGCTGCCGAATTTCACGAGGCTGGCCGACGACGCGCTGACGCTGTACCTGTGGACGTGCACCCGCGGCGCCGAGATCATGGCGATGGAGGCAGGCGAGATCACCGAGGAGCCGGATGGGCTGTGGTGGACCGTGCCGAAGGCGAAGACCAAGAACTCCCGCCATCCTCACGCGACGGATCTGCGCGTGCCCCTGGTGGGCCGAGCCGAGCTCGTGGTGCGCCGCCGGCTACAGGAGAACCCGAAGGGCTACCTGTTCCCGTCCACGGGCCGCTACGGGTTCGTCGAGCAGAAGACGATTGGCGTCGCGGTGCACTATCGGATGCCTTACTGCAAAACCTATCCCGACGCCGTGYGCGCGCGGCTGCCGGTCACGAAGTGGGCGCCGCACGATTTGCGCCGGACCGGCCGCACCATGCTGGGCGCGCTGGGCTGCCCCACAGAGGTCGGCGAAGCGATCCTCGGGCACGTGCTTCCGGGCATCCAGGGCATCTACAACCGTCACCAGTACGACAAGGTGCGTCGCGTCTGGCTCAAGAAGCTGGACGCGAAGCTGGAGCAACTGGCGATGAGCATCAACAAGACATAGGAAGCACATGCCCGCAAAAAAAGATGTGGCCTTTTCGCCGCCGGCGGATCTCAACATCCCGGTATGGCGTTATATGGACTTCACGAAGTTCATATCCATGCTGGATTCAAAATCCATCTTCTTCTCGCGTGCCGATTTGCTTGGAGATCCATTTGAAGGATCGACGCCAAAGGCAAATTGGATCGCACGGCAAAAATCCGTAGAGGCTGTTCGCGGCAATTCGCCGATCGGTCCTGAGCAAGTTACGGAAATGTAC
>NZ_JBFUIU010000180.1:0-13378 GCF_056401695.1 Variovorax sp. P4_D9 | reverse complement strand
ATCGCATCGAGCGCAACGGCGTGCTGATCGATGCGCCGACGCTGGCGRCACAGAGCAACGAACTCGGCAAGCGCATCATGGCGCTCGAGCAGGAGGCCTACGAGCTCGCGGGCCAGCCCTTCAACCTGGGCTCGCCGAAGCAGATCGGCGAGGTGTTCTTCACCAAGCTGGGCCTGCCGGTCGTCAAGAAGACCCCGAGCGGCGCCCCGAGCACCGACGAGGAAGTGCTCGAGAAGCTGGCCGAGGATTTCCCGCTGCCGGCCAAGATCCTCGAGCATCGCGGGCTTTCCAAGCTCAAGGGCACCTATACCGACAAGCTCGGCCTGCTGGCCAATCCGCGCAGCGGCCGCGTCCACACGCACTATGCGCAGGCGGTGGCGGTCACCGGGCGGCTGTCGAGCAACGAGCCGAACCTGCAGAACATCCCGATCCGCACGCCCGAGGGGCGGCGTGTACGCGAGGCCTTCGTGGCGCCCGCGGGGCGCGTGATTGCGAGCTCCGACTACTCGCAGATCGAGCTGCGCATCATGGCCCACATCAGCGGCGACGAATCGCTGCTGCGCGCCTTCACCGAGGGCATCGACGTGCACCGTGCCACCGCGGCCGAGGTCTTCGGCGTGGCGGTCGACCAGGTGTCGAGCGAGCAGCGCCGTTATGCCAAGGTGATCAACTTCGGGCTGATCTACGGCATGAGCAGCTTCGGGCTGGCGCGCAACCTCGGCATCGAGACCAAGGCCGCGGCCTCCTACATCGAGCGCTACTTTGCGCGCTACCCGGGCGTGAAGGTCTACATGGACGAGACCAAGGCCCTGGCCAAGCAAAAGGGCTATGTCGAGACCGTGTTCGGCCGCCGGCTCTACCTGCCCGAGATCAACTCGCCCAACGGCCCGCGCCGCGGCGGCGCCGAACGGGCCGCCATCAACGCGCCGATGCAGGGCACCGCGGCCGACCTGATCAAGCTCAGCATGGTGAAGGTGCAGCAGGTGCTCGACGTCGAGCAGCGCGGCACCAGGATGATCATGCAGGTGCACGACGAACTGGTGTTCGAGGTGCCCGACGAGGAGGTCGAATGGGTCCGTACCGAGATCCCGCGCCTGATGGCGGGCGTGGCCGACCTCAAGGTGCCGCTGCTCGCGGAAATCGGCTTTGGTCCCAACTGGGACAAGGCGCATTGAACATGTCCAAGGAAGAAACCTACCGAATGAAACGCTCCACTTTCGCCACCTTCGCACTTTGCGCCGCTTGCGCAGCCTGGATGGGCAGCGCCTTCGCCGCCCCCGACGAGCGCATCGCCACCTTGGCCGCCAAGGAAAAGCCCGCACTGCTCGCGACGCTGAACCAGCTGGTCTCGATCGAATCGGGCAGCCGCGACCTCGAAGGACTCGACAAGATCGCCAACCTGATCGCCGACAAGTTCCGCGCGCTCGGCGGCCAGGTCGAGCTGATCGATCCCTCGGCCGATGCTTACCGCATGGAGGACACGCCCGAGAAGATCGGCAAGGTCATGCGCGCCACCTTCAAGGGCTCGGGCACGAAGAAGATCATGCTGATCGCCCACATGGACACGGTCTACCAGATCGGGATGCTGAACAATCAGCCCTTCCGCATCGATGGCGACAAGGCCTATGGCCTGGGCATCGCCGACGACAAGCAGGGCATCGCGGTGATCGCCCACACGCTGGCCCTGCTGAAGGCGATGGACTTCAAGGAATACGGCACGCTGACCGTGCTGATCAATGGCGACGAGGAGATCAGTTCGCCCGGCGGGCGCCAACTGATCACGCGGCTGGGCGGCGAGCACGACGTCGTAATGTCGTACGAAGGCGCCCCGATCCAGGGCGACAAGCTCTCGCTGGCCACCGCGGGCATCGCCTCGGTCACGCTGCATGTCACGGGCAAGGCCTCGCACGCCGGCTCGGCGCCGGAGCAGGGCGTGAACGCGCTGTACGAACTGTCGCACCAGATCCTGCAGATGCGCGACCTGTCGGACCCGGCGACCGGTCTCAAGATGAACTGGACCATTTCGCGCGCGGGCAGCAACCGCAACGTGATCCCGGCCAGCGCCACGGCGGGCGCCGACGTGCGGGTGCTCAAGGTCAGCGACTACGACCGCATCGAACAGCAGGTGCAGGAGCGCGTGAAGAAACAGTTGATCCCGCAGGCCAAGGTCGAGATGAAGTTCGAGCGCCGCCGTCCGCCGCTCGAGGCCAACGACGCCTCGCGCGCGCTGGCGCTGCACGCGCAGCAAATCTACAAGTCGATGGGCCGGGAGCTGGGCGCGGACGACAAGGTCGCCGGCGGCGGCACCGATGCGGCGTTCGCGGCGCTGAAGACCAAGGCGGCGGTGGTCGAGCGCTTCGGCCTGCAGGGCTTCGGCGCCCACTCGGCCGACGCCGAGTACGTGCTGCTCGATTCGATCGAGCCGCGGCTGACCCTGTCGGCGCAGCTGATCATGGACATCTCGCGCGGCAAGGTCGCAGGCGCCGCGCCCTGAGCGATCCATGCGGCTGCGCCACATCGAGGTCTTCAACGCCATCATGCTCACGGGCAGCGTCAGCGCGGCGGCACGGCTGATCAACATCACGCAGCCGGCGGTCAGCCGCACGCTGCAGCATGCCGAGATCCAGCTCGGCTTTCCGCTGTTCCAGCGTGCCAAGGGCCGGCTCACGCCGACCACGGAAGCGCTGGCGCTCTATCCGCACATCGAGCGGCTGTTCGCGCAGCTCGACGAAGTGCAGCGATTGGCCGCCAACCTGCGCACGGCCAGCGATGTCGGAGAGCTGCGCATCCTAAGCGTGCTGGCGCTGAGCTACGAGGTGCTGCCGCGGGCGCTGAAGCGCTTTCGGGAGCAGCACCCGTCGATCGCGGTAACGCTCGAATCGCTGCATTCGCCGCAGATCATGTCGGCGCTGCTGCTGCAGGAGGCTGATGTCGGCTTCGCCTTCAGCCCGGCGGTGCATCCCTCGCTGACGCAGGAGGCGCTGGCCGACAGCCGCATGGTCTGCATCGCGCCCAAGGGCATGCTGCCGCGGGCGCTGCTGCGCAACGGCTCGGTGGCCCTACACGACCTGGTCAATCTGCCGGTGGTCGGCCTCGACAGCCGCGACCCGGTGGGCACCAGCCTGAGCCAGGCCTGTCGCCAGGCCGGCGTCGGCTTCCAGCAGGCGGTGGTCACGGTGCAGACCTACCATGCGGCGCTGGCGATGGCGCACCATGGCCTGGGCTTGGCGCTGGTCGATGGCTRCACCGCGGGGTCGGCGGACCGCAGCAAGGTCGATGTGCTGACCCTCGAGCCGCACATCCCGGTGCCGATCCGCGCCCTGCGCTTCGCCGGGCGGCCGGATTCGGTGGCGGTGCGCAGCATCACGCGCTGCATGCGCGAGGCGATCGAGGAGATGAGCTAGAGTTCGYCGGCCACCGGATGCTGTGCCATCGCCTCCAGCGCACGCACCAGCGCCGAATGGTCTTCCTGGCCATGGCCCAGTGCCGCGCAGGCGTTCATGAGCTGTGCCGCGCTCGCGGTCTGCGGCAGCGCCACCCCCAGCGAGCGCGCTCCCTGCAGCGCCAGGTTCAGGTCCTTCTGGTGCAGTGCGATGCGGAAGCCCGGCGCGAAAGTGCGCTTGATCATCCGCTCCCCATGCACCTCGAGGATGCGCGACGAGGCGAAGCCGCCCATCAGTGCCTGCCGCACCTTGGCCGGATCGGCGCCGGCCTTTGAGGCGAACACCAGCGCCTCGCCGACCGCGGCGATGTTGAGCGCGACGATGATCTGGTTCGCCACCTTGCACACCTGGCCGTCGCCGACGCCGCCGACCAGCGTGATGTTCTTGCCCATCTTCTCGAGCAGCGGCCGGACGCGGCCGAAGTCGCCCTCGTCGCCGCCGCACATGATGGTCAGGTTGGCCGCCTTGGCGCCGACCTCGCCGCCCGAAACCGGGGCGTCGACGTAGCCGCAGCCGAGCGCCGCGATCCTGGCCGCGAAGGCCTTGGTCGCGATCGGGTCGATCGAGCTGCAGTCGACCACGGTCTTGCCTCTGGAGAGGCCCGCCGCGACGCCGCCCTCGCCGAACAGCACCTTCTCGACGTCCGGCGTGTCGGGCACCATGACGAAGACGATGTCGGACTGCCGCGCGACCTCGCTGCCGTTGGCGCAGACCGTGGCGCGCGAGGCGAAGGGCTCCGGCACCTCGCCGCGGGTGTTGACGAACAGCGTGTGGCCGGCATCGAGCAGGTGGCCCGCCATCGGCGCGCCCATGATGCCGAGGCCGATGAAACCGATCTTTTGCGTGGAGTTGGACATGTGCCTGAGTTCTTTCCTTGATGTCGTCATTGCGTGAGGGCGGTGCGCCAGCCGAGGCCGTCGAGCGTGCTGGCGCGCGGCTTGTACTCGCAGCCGATCCAGCCTGCGTAGCCCAGCGAATCGATGTGCTTGAAGAGCCACGGGTAGTTGATCTCGCCCGTGCCCGGCTCGCCGCGCCCGGGGTTGTCGGCCAGCTGGATGTGACCGATGCGGGCGATGTTCTGCGTCAGCGTGTTGCCGAGTTCGCCTTCCATGCGCTGCGCGTGGTAGATGTCGTACTGCACGCGCAGGTTGGGCGAGCCGACCTCGTCGAGCAGGGCCAGCGCCTGGTCGGTCCGGCTCAGGTAGAAGCCCGGAATGTCGAAGGTGTTGATCGGCTCGATCAGCAGCCGGATGCCGGCACCCAGCAACTCCTTCGACGCGAAGCGCAGGTTGTCGACCACGACCTTGCGTGCATCCGCATGCGTCACTCCCTCGGGCAGCTTGCCGAGCAGGCAGTTGACCTGCGGGCATCCCAGGGCCGTGGCGTAGTCGATGGCGCGCGTCACGCATTCGCGGAACTCGGCCACGCGGTCCGGGTGGCAGCCGATGCCGCGCTCGCCGGCCTCCCAGTTGCCGGCCGGCAGGTTGTGCAGCACTTGCGCGAGACCGTTGTCGCGCAGCGCGGCGGCCAGCTCCTTCTTGTCGTAGGCGTAGGGGAACAGGTATTCGACGGCCTTGAAGCCGGCCTTGGCGGCGGCCTCGAAGCGCTGCATGAAGGGCAACTCGTTGAACAGCATCGTCAAGTTGGCTGCGAATTTGGGCATGTGTGTCTCTTTGGTCAGTTGAGGACAGAGCAAAAACTGCTGCGCAGTTTCTTGGTCTGTCCCGCAAGGTTTCAGGAATCAATCAGTCGAGCATTGAGGCCGCGATGGCCGTCGGCGCGTCTTCGGTGCTTTCGGCCAGCGCCTCGAATTCGTTGATGGCGTCGATCTCGGTGCCCATCGCGATGTTGGTCACGCGCTCGAGCATCACCTCAATCACCACCGGCACCTTGAACTCGGCCATGAGCGCTTCGGCACGCTGGATCGCCGGCGTCATCTGTTCCTGCTTGTAGACGCGGATCGCCTTGCAGCCGAGGCCCTCGACCACCTTCATGTGGTCGACGCCGTAACTGCGCTCAACACCGGCGTCTTCGGCGGCGTTGATGTTGTCGAAGCCGAGCTGCACGCAGTAGTCCATCTCGAATCCGCGCTGCGCCTGGCGGATCAGCCCGAGGTAGGAGTTGTTGACCACGATGTGGATGTAGGGCAGCTTGAACTGGGCCCCCACGGCGAGCTCCTCGATCATGAACTGGAAGTCGTAGTCGCCCGAGAGCGCGACGATCTTGCGCGTCGGGTCGGCTGCGCGCACGCCCAGAGCGGCGGGAATGGTCCAGCCCAGCGGCCCGGCCTGGCCGCAGTTGATCCAGTGGCGCGAGTTGTAGACATGCAGGAACTGCGCCGCCGCGATCTGCGACAGCCCGATGGTGCTGACGTAGCAGGTGTCGTGGCTGAAGTTGTTGTTCATGCACTGGTACACGCGCTGCGGCTTCATCGGCACGTCGCTGAAGTTGGTCTTGCGCAGCATGGTCTTCTTGCGCCCGCGGCACTCGCCGGCCCATTCGCCGCGGTCGGGCAGCTGGCCCGTGGCCTTCATTTCCTCGGCCACCTGCACGAAGAGCTCGAGTGCCGCCTTGGCGTCCGAGACGATGCCGAAATCGGGCGTGAAGACGCGGCCGATCTGGGTCGGCTCGATGTCGACGTGGACGAAGGTGCGGCCCTTGGTATAGACCTCGACCGAGCCGGTGTGGCGATTGGCCCAGCGGTTGCCGATGCCGAGCACGAAGTCCGACGCCAGCATCGTCGCGTTGCCATAGCGGTGGCTGGTCTGCAGGCCGCACATGCCGGCCATCAGCGGATGGTCGTCGGGGATCGCGCCCCAGGCCATCAGGGTCGGGATCACCGGCACCCCGGTGGCTTCGGCGAAGCGCACCAGCAGGTCGCTGGCGTCGGCATTGATGACGCCGCCGCCGGCCACGATCAAGGGTCGCTCGGCCGCGTTGAGCATCGCGATGGCCTTCTCGATCTGGGCCCGCGTGGCGGCCGGCTTGTAGGGCACGAGCGGCTCGTAGCTGTCGATGTCGAACTCGATCTGCGCCATCTGGACGTCGAAGGGCAGGTCGATCAGCACCGGCCCGGGGCGGCCCGAGCGCATCAGGTGGAAGGCCTGCTGGAAGACCTGCGRCACCTGGCCCGGCTCGCGCACCGTGACCGACCACTTGGTGACCGGCTTGGAGATCGACTCGATGTCGACCGCCTGGAAGTCTTCCTTGTAGAGCCGGGCGCGCGGTGCCTGGCCGGTGATGCAGAGAATCGGGATCGAATCGGCCCAGGCTGAATACAGCCCCGTGATCATGTCGGTGCCGGCCGGGCCCGAGGTGCCGATGCAGACGCCGATGTTGCCGGCCACCGCACGGGTGTAGCCCTCGGCCATGTGCGAGGCGCCCTCGACGTGGCGCGCCAGGATGTGGGCGATGCTGCCCTGCTTGCGCAGCGCCGAGTACAACGGATTGATGGCGGCGCCGGGGACGCCGAAGGCCTGCGTCACGCCTTCCTTTTCCATCACGAGCACGGCGGCTTGGGCCGCGGTCATCTTTGTCATGCGAGTCTCCTTGGGTTGGACTCGACTGTAGGAATTCGGCGCCTCGGGCAGAAGATGGCGCACGGCCATAAAGCCTATTCCAGGCTGGAATAAGTGAGTAGCATGTGCGGATGGACCGACTGTTGGCGATGGAAATGTTCGTGCGCGTGGTGGAGACCGGTAGCTTCTCCAAGGCGGCGCGCGAGTTCAACACCACCCAGCCCACCGTGACCAAGCAGGTCGCGGCGACCGAGGCGCGCCTGAAGGCGCGGCTGCTCAACCGCAATACGCGCGGCGTCAGCCTGACGGAATCGGGCGCGCTCTATTACGAGAAGTGCAAGTCCATCGTGCGCGAGGCCGAGGAGGCCGAGAACATCGTCAAGCTGCGGCAGTCGCAGGCCCAGGGTCTGCTGCGCATCGGCACCTCGACCGCCTTCGGTCGTCGGGTCGTGGTGCCGCTGGCGCTGGAATTCATGGCGCGGCATCCGCAGGTGCAGGTCGACCTCAGTTTCGAGGACCGCTATGTCGACCTGGTGGCGCAGGGCATCGACGTCGCGATCCGGATGGGCAAGCTGGCCGATTCGTCGCTGGGCGCGCGTTTCCTCGGCATGAATCCCTGGGTCATGGTGGCCGCGCCGGCCTATCTGCGCGAGCACGGCACGCCGAAGAAGGCGCAGGACCTGAGCGCCCACGTGGCGCTGATCTATAGCAGCGTGGTCGGCGACGATGTCTGGCACCTGCACACGCCGAAGGGCGAGCCGGTCACGGTGCCGGTGTCGGGCCGGCTGCGCTCCAACAACGTGTCGGCCGTGCTGGCCGCCGCTCGTGCCGGCCTGGGCATCGCGCTGATGCCGCGCTACGTGGCAAGCGATTCGCTCGCTTCAGGGCAGGTGGTGGAGGTGCTGGCCGACCACGCGCTCGCCGAGCAGGAAATCCATGCGGTGTTTCCGTCGCCCAAGCTGGTGCCGGGCAAGGTGTCCAGCTTCGTCGCCTTTCTGCAGGGGCGGTTCGGCGAGCAGTGGTGGAGTGGATAGGCTCGCCCCCAGGTTGGCTCACTGCATGTAGCCGCCCACCCCCTACCGGGGGCGCGGTCAGCGGCCCGGCRAAGCCGGTTCCGCGGCTGCCCACGAACAGGCGTGCGCTGCGCGCCGCCGCCGAGGACAGGGCGTCGTTTTGTAGTGGCCGGCGCAGCCAGGCCCGTTGGTGAAACACCCAGGAACCGGCTTTGCCGGGCCGCTGGTGTTGCCCCCAGTAGGGGGTGGGCGCGTCCCGACACGAAGTGCGGGACAACCTGGGGGCGAGCAACATTCAATGCGCCTGCGACGCCACCGGAAGATCGGGCAGTACGTTGAGGATCCGCAAGGTCTGCTGCACCACCGCGCTGAACACCGGCGCCGCCACCAGGCCGCCGAAGTACTTGCCGGCGCTCGGCTCGTCGATCATCACGGCGACGATGATGCGCGGCTTGTCGATCGGCGACATGCCGGTGTACCAGGCGCGGTACTTGTTGCTCGCGTAGCCCTTGCCGACCTGCTTGTGGGCGGTGCCGGTCTTGCCGCCGACCGAGTAGCCCTCGGTCTGCGCCAGCGGCGCCGTGCCACCGGGCGCGGCCGCCATGTGCATCATCTCCCGGACCTGGGCCGCGACCTGTTGCGAGAACACCGGCACCCCGACCGGCGCCTCGTGGCTCTTCAGTATCGTGATCGGGATCACCTTGCCGCCGTTGGCGAATGCGGTGTAGGCATGGGCGATCTGGAACAGCGAGGCCGACAGGCCGTAGCCATAGGACATCGTCGCCTGTTCGATCGGCCGCCATGATTTCCAGGGCCGCAGCCGGCCGCTGACCGCGCCCGGGAACGGCGTTTGCGGCTTCTGCCCAAAGCCCAGCGAGGTGTAGGCATCCCACATCTCCTTGGGCGTCATGCGCTGCGAGATCTTGGTGGCGCCGACGTTGCTCGATTTCTGGATCACGGTCTCGGTGGTCAGCACGCCGAAGTTCTCGTCGTCGTGAATCGTCGCGCCGGCCACGGTGATGTGGCCGGGGTTGGTGTCGATCACGGTCTGCGGCGTGATGCGGCCCAGCTGCAGCGCRGTGGCGACCGTGATCGGCTTCATCGTCGAACCCGGCTCGAAAGTGTCGGTCATGGCCCGGTTGCGCAGCTGCTCGCCGGTGAGCTTGCGGCGATCGTTGGGGTCGTAGCTCGGATAGTTGGCCATCGCCAGCAGTTCGCCGGTCTCGGCGTTGACCACCATCGCACTGCCCGCCCGCGCCTTGTTCGCGACCACCGCGTCGCGCAGCTTTTCGTAGGCGACCGCCTGCACCCGGTCGTCCAGGCTCAGCTGGATGTCCTGGCCGTCGACCGGCGGCACCTGCTCGCCCAGGTCCTCGACGATGGCGCCGAGCCGGTTCTTGATCACGCGGCGCGAGCCGGCCTTGCCCGACAGCTCCTTGTCGAAGGCCAGCTCGATGCCTTCCTGGCCGACATCCTCGACATTGGTGAAGCCGGCCACGTGGGCGGCCGCCTCGCCCTCGGGGTACTGACGCTTGTATTCGCGGCGCTGGTAGATGCCCTTGATGTCGAGCGCGGCGATCTGCTTGGCGACCGGGTCGTCGACCTGGCGCTTGAGCCAGACGAAGCTCTTGTCCTCCGCCAGCTTGCGCGAGACCTCCGCCTGCGGCATGCCGAGCAGTTCGGCCAGCTTCCTGATCTTGGGCGCTGTCGCAGGATCATCCCGGGCCACGTCCTCGGGGATGGCCCAGATGCTTGGTGCCGGAATGTCCGAGGCCAGGATCAGGCCGTTGYGGTCGAGGATATGGCCGCGGCTCGCCGGCAGCTCGAGGGTGCGGGCGAAGCGCACCTCGCCCTGGTGCTGGAAGAACTCGTTGTCGAGCACCTGCACGTAGACCGCGCGGCCGGCCAGCACGGCGAAGCCCAGGGCGATGCCGGCGACGATGAACTTGCTGCGCCAGACGGGGGTCTTGCTGGCGAGCAGGGGACTGGTGGCGTAGCGCACGCTGTGGGCGTTTCGATTCATGGACCGGGTTTTCCTCGGCGCAGCGGGGGAGCGTTGTCATCGACCTCGTCGGAAGAGGCGAAAAGATCCCAGGCCGCCATGAACAGCGCCGCGATCACGGGCCCGATCACGAAGCCGTTGATGCCGAACAGCGCGATCCCGCCGATGGTCGACATCAGCACGATGTAGTCGGGCATCTGGGTGTCCTTGCCGACCAGCAGCGGCCGCAGGATGTTGTCGACCAGGCCGATCACGAAGACGCCGACGAAGATCAGCCCGAGGCCTTTGCCCAGCGCGCCGACGGCCAGGAAATAGATCGCCACCGGGCCCCAGATCAGCGCGGCGCCGATCGCTGGCAGCAGCGACAGGAAGGCCATCAGCACGCCCCACAGCAGCGAACCCTGCAGCCCCATCAGCGAGAAGGTCACGCCGCCGATCAGTCCCTGCGCCGCTGCGACCGCGATGTTGCCCTTGATGKTGGCGCGGATCACAGTGGTGAACTTGTTCAGCAGGTGGTGCGTGTGCGGCTTGGCCAGCGGCAGGGCCGCGCGCACCGTCTTCGACAGCTCCGCGCCGTCGCGCAGCAGGAAGAAGAGCAGGTACAGCATGAGGCCGAAGCTGATGATGAATTCGAAGGTGTTCTGGCCGATTGCGACCGCATGCGTGGCGATCGCCTGGCTGCCGCGGGCGGCGGTCTGCGACACTTGCTTGATCAGGCCCTCGACGTCGCCCAGGCCGAAGCGGTCGAGCAGGTTCAGCGCCCAGCGCGGGATGGCGTTCACGACCTGCTGGAAGTAGCTCGCGAAACTGATGTCGCCGGAACGGATCTTGTGCGCCAGCAGCGACACCTCGTCGACCAGCGAGGCGCTGACCGCGACCAGCGGAATGATCACCACCACCATCGCCATCAGCAGCGTGGTGATGGCGGCCAGGTTGCGCCGGCCTCCCATTTTCCTGACCAGCCGCCGGTAGATCGGGGTGAACAGTATGGCCAGGGCGACGCCCCACATCACGGCACCGAAGAAGGGGAACAGGATCCAGCCGAAGGCAACCGTGACGACCGCAAGCAGAAAGAGGAACGTGCCGCGCTGCAGGGCTGRTGAATTCATAGGCGCGTCGACTTTAGCCGAAACAGCCCCCGCCGGCAGGTCGAAACGTGTCAGCGGAGGCCGCGAGGCAAGACCACGGGCGCCAGGGTGGTGCGCAGCCGTTCGTCGGCATCGGGGGCGGCCTGGACCTCGACCTGCAGCGCCTGCTCGACGTTGCCGATGTGGTCCAGCATCAACTGCCGGGCGTGCGGCGTGTCGCCGGCTTCGAGCGCGGCCACGATCGCCGCGTGCTCGGCGCAGGACTCGGCCGCCTCGTGCCGGGACTGGAAGAGGGTGGCGGCCAGCGTGGTGCGCGCGGTCAGGTCGCGCAGCACGTCGCACAGCAGCCGGTGGCCCATCTGGTCGGCCAGGCAGACGTGGAAATCGGCCAGCAGGAAGGCCCGGGTGGCGGCATCGGCGCCGGCGATGGCGCGCTTCTCGTCGGCGATGTGTTCGCGCAGCTTGCGGATCACCTTTGAGAGCGGCCGTCCGGCCTCGGCCAGGATGCCGGCCTCGACGATGCGGCGGGCCGCGAAGGCATCGCGCGCCTCGTCGGCCGAAGGCTTGACCACGTACCAGCCGCGGCGCGACTGCACCTCGACGAAGCCACGCGCCTGCAATTGCATCAGGGCCTCGCGCACCATGGTGCGACTGACGCCGAAGTTCTCGGCCAGTGCCTGTTCGCCGAGGCGTTCGCCAGGCGCCAGCTTCTGCGCCAGGATCGCTTCCACCACGCGCTCCGCAATATGGGTGGGCGTGACGTCGGTCATCGGCTGTCTCAATGGGCCGAAGAGATGGCGACCGGCGAACCGGGTTCGGCCAGCGGCTCGTCCTCGGGCGAGTGGGTGCCGTTCAGCACCGCGTGGGCGCGCTCCCGGTCAATGTCGCCTTCCCAGGCGGCGATCGCGACGGTGGCGACGCAGTTGCCGATCAGGTTGCCGAGCGCGCGGGCGATGCCCATGAACCAGTCGACCGACAGCACCAGCACCAGGCCGATGGCAGGGATCGCAGGGATGGCGTGCAGCGTCGCGGCCAGCACGACGATGGCGGAGCCCGGCACGCCGTGCGCGCCTTTGGAAGTGACCAGCGCGATCGCCAGAATGGTCAGCAGGTCGGCCATCGAGATCGGCGTGTTGGTGGCCTGGGCGATGAACACCGCGGCCAGCGTGATGTAGATCGAGAAGGCGTCGAGGTTGAACGAGTAGCCGGTCGGGATCACGAGTCCCACCGTCGAGTCGCGGATGCCCATGTGGCGCAGCTTGGCCATGATCTGCGGCAGCACGCTGTCGGACGAGGTGGTGGCGAAGACGATGGTGAGTTCTTCGCGCAGGTAGCGCAGCAACTTGACCAGGCTGAAGCCCGACAGGCGCATCACCAGCCCGAGCACCACGAAGACGAAGAGCAGCACCGCCGCGTAGAACAGTGCCACCAGCATGCCCAGCTGCTTGAGCGAGCCGATGCCGTACTGGCCGACCGTGAAGGCGATCGCGCCGAGCACGCCCAGCGGCGCCAGCTTGATGATGATGCCCATGATCTTGAACAGCACCAGCGACAGCGCGTCGACCACCACCGCGACCGGCCGGCCGCGTTCGCCGAGCAGGGTCAGGGCGCAGCCGAACAGCACCGCGAACAGCAGCACCTGCAGCACGTCGCCAGTTGCGAAGGCGTTGACCACGGTGGTCGGGATCAGCTTCATGAGGAAGTCGACCGTGCCGCCGCTGGTGAGCTTGTCGGCGTTCGAGGCGTAGGCGCTCATGGCCGACGGGTCGAGCTTGGAGGGGTCGACGTTCATGCCGACGCCGGGCTGGAAGACGAAGGCCAGCACCAGGCCGAGCGCTAGCGCGACGGTGGTCAGGACCTCGAAGTAGATCAGCGCCTTGACGCCGACGCGGCCGACCCGCCGCAGGTCGCCGGCGCCCGCGATGCCGTGCACCACGACGCAGAAGACCAGCACCGGGATGATCATCTTGATCAGTTTGATGAAGCCGTCGCCCAGCGGCTTGAGCTTGACGGCGAAGTCCGGGAAGAACAGGCCCGCCACGACGCCGAGTACCAGCGCGATGACCACCTGACCGAAGAGCGATTTGGCGAAACGTGGCATGGAAATTCCCCGTAATGGTTTGCATGCAAGCTTCACGGTGTCTTGCATACAAGCAATGTAGGCAAGATTTCGGGAAATGCTCTGAGGGTATTCCCGGGTGAGTGGGCACTCACCCGGCAACAGCAGTTCGGTCACCGCTCCCTCTGCCACGCAGCGAGCGGGGCTGAATCCGCACCCCTGCATGAGTTACACCGGGACGCTCTGTTCGTTGAC
>NZ_JBFUIU010000179.1:0-13381 GCF_056401695.1 Variovorax sp. P4_D9 | reverse complement strand
GTCCAGATCCACGTCGCGCAGGGCGACGACGTCCACGTCGCCGGCGTGGTAGGTCTTGCCGAGCCCTCGGGCTCGAAAGACGGGAGGTACCGGCAACGGTGGGGCGACCATGGCCGATGTTCCGACGTGCCGCCCCGGCGACCTTTGATTTCCATCAAGTCGTGCGAATCCAGGCTGGCATTCCCGAGCGGAACCGTCGGGCTGGACGCGTTCTGTTAAGAAAACGCTAAGACCGCGAAGACACCATGGCTTCCAAGGAGTCGTCATGAACGTATTCAATTCTCAACCGTCCGCGCGTCGCTGTTCCGTCCCCGCGGCCTGGACCGCCGCCATCGCCGTCGCCATCACCCCTGCGGCCGGTGCCGCCACCTCTACCGAGCTGCTCGCCGGCTACGTCAGGGAGGCCGGGGCCGCCGCGAATCCCGACCGCGGACAGTTGCTGTTCAACAGCCGACACAGCCGCGAGTGGAGCTGCGCCTCGTGCCACGGCGCGGTGCCCACGGCGGCGGGCCGGCACGCAGCCACCGGCAAGCCGATCGGGGCCCTGGCCCCGGCCTTCAACGCCGAGCGGTTCACCGACGCCGCCAAGGCTGACAAGTGGTTCCGTCGCAACTGCAACGACGTGGTGGGGCGCGAATGCACCGCCGCGGAGAAGGCCGATGTGTTGAGTTGGTTGATCCAACTCAAGCCTTGAGGCCGCGGCGATGTCGACACTTCATTCAGGAACTCATCATGGCTGAGCCACCCCGCCTCCGCCTCGCAGGCGCCTGGGCGCTGGCCGCGCTCTTCGCCTCGCAGGCCTGGGCCGGCGATGGCGACCGGATCGCGCGGACGCCCTTGCTGCCGCAGTACCGCGCCGAGTGCGCGGCCTGTCATATCGCCTACCCACCCCGCATGTTGCCGGCGGCTTCCTGGCAGCGCCTGATCTCGAACCTTCCCCGCCACTTTGGCACCGATGCGTCGCTGGACCCCGGCACGGTGAGCGAGCTCGCGAACTGGCTGGCGGCGAGTGCCGCCACCAGCGGTCGCAGGAGCGAACCACCACCGGACGACCGCATCACGCGCTCGGCCTGGTTCGTCCGGAAACACCGCGAGGTGGCGCCTGCCACCTGGAAGTTGCCCAGCGTCCGAAACGCCGCCAATTGCGCAGCCTGTCACGCCCAAGCCGATCAAGGAGAGTTCAATGAACACAATGTCCGCATCCCCCGCTGAACGTCCCGCGTCCGAGCCTGGGCCCGGCAGGATCCTCGTCTGGGATCTGCCGGTGCGCGTCTTTCACTGGCTCATCGTGCTGTGCTTTGCCGGCGCCTACCTCACCGCGGAGCGCGAATCGTGGCGGCTGGTGCACGTCACGCTCGGGTACACGATGGCCGGACTCGTCCTGTTTCGCCTCTTGTGGGGCTTCATGGGCACCCGCTACGCGCGCTTCTCGAACTTCATACGGGGACCGCGCGCTGTCGCGGCCTACCTCGGCAGCATGCTTCGCGGGCGCACCGAGCACCACACGGGGCACAACCCCGCAGGGGCCCTCGCCATCGTCGCGCTGCTCGGTCTGGCCCTGGCGGTCACGGCAGCGGGCTGGGCGACCTTCCAGGACCTGGGAGGCGAGTGGCTGGAAGAAGTGCATGAAGCCGCAGCCAACATCATGCTCGGCGTGGTCGGCCTGCACATCGCCGGTGTGTTGCTCGCGAGCTGGACGCACCATGACAACCTGGTCGCCGCGATGATCACCGGACGCAAGCCGGGCCGGCCCGAGGACGGCGTGCGCAGCGCCTGGCGCAGCGTCGGCATCCTGATGCTGGCGGCGGTGCTGGGCTTCTGGTGGACACAATGGCACGACGCCCCGACGGAGGTCGCCCAGGCCCCGACCACCCTGTCGCCCACGGCGGCGAGCCAGGATCGAGACGACTGAGCACCCGGGCTCCATTTGCCGTTCACAATTCCCCCATGCGCATCCTTCTTGCCGAAGACGACCCGCTGCTCGGCGACGGCCTTCGCGCAGGCCTGCGCCAACTCGATTTCCAGGTCGATTGGGTGCGGGACGGCGAGGCCGCCGAGCGCGAACTGCGCGCCGAGCCGTATGCCGCGGCGGTGCTTGATCTGGGGCTGCCGCTGCGGGACGGCTTGTCCGTGCTCGCGAGCGTGCGAGGGGCGGGCATCGCTATTCCCATCCTGGTGCTGACCGCACGCGACGGCGTTCCCGATCGAATTCGCGGGCTCGATGTCGGCGCCGACGATTACGTCATCAAGCCCGTCGACCTGCTCGAACTCGCGGCGCGCTTGCGTGCACTGATCCGCCGTGCCCACGGCCAGGCCCAGGAGCGCCTGCAGGCCCAGGACGTCGTGCTTGATCCGGGCGCGCACACCGTGCATGTGGCGGGCGAGCCGGTCGCCCTGCCGTCCCGCGAGTTTGCGCTGTTGCACACACTGATGCTCAACGCCGGGCGCGTGCTCTCGCGCGAGCAACTCGAACAGCACCTCTACGGCTGGGGGCAGGAAGTGGAGAGCAATGCGATCGAGGTGCACGTCCATCATCTGCGGCGCAAGCTCGGCAGCTCGCTCATCCAGACCGTGCGCGGCGTGGGCTACGTCCTGATGCGCGACAAGCCGGGCAGTTGAAAACGATGCCGCGCTCGCTCCAGGGCCGCCTCCTGCTGCTGGTGCTCGGCCTGGTGACGGGCGTGTGGCTGGCCGCCGCGGTCATGACATGGCTCGACGTGCGCCACGAACTGGACGAGTTGCTCGACGGCCATCTGGCGCAGGGCGCCGCGCTGTTGATCGCGCAGCAGACGCAGGCCCCCTCCGATGAAGATCGAAGCATCGAAGCCCCTGTGCTGCACCGCTATGCCCCCAGGGTGACGTTCCAGGTCTTCCATGAAGGCCGCCTGACGCTGCGCTCTGCCAACGCACCGTCCTCGCCGATGGTCAACCCCGGGCGACGCTTCAAGTCGGGCTTCAGCACAGTCCGCATCGACGGCGCGACATGGCGCGTGTTCGCGACCCACGGCAGCGAGCGCGATGTGCAGGTGTATGTGGGCGAGCGGATCGATTCGCGATCCTCCATTCTGTGGGCGGTGTTGCGGAGCATACTTTGGCCGATGTTCGCCGCATTGCCCCTGCTCACACTCGCGGTGTGGTGGGCAGTCCGTCGCGGCATGCTGCCGCTCAGGCGCCTCGGACAGACATTGACCTTGCGCGAGCCACAGGCCCTGAGGCCGATTGCCATCGAGGGCGCACCGTCGGAGATGACGCCGATGCTAGACGCGCTCAACGCCCTGTTCGGTCGCATCGACGGGTTGATGGCGTCGGAGCGCCGCTTCACCGCCGACGCCGCCCACGAGTTGCGCACGCCCATCGCCGCGATCCGGGCCCAGGCGCAGGTCGCGCTGGCCGAGGCCGACGATGCCCGGCGTCGCCATGCGCTCGAAGCGACGCTCAAAGGCTGCGACCGGGCCACTCACCTGGTCGAGCAACTGCTGACGCTGTCGCGCCTCGAGGCGGGTGCCGACCTCGAGAGCAAGTCGTTGGAACTGGGTGCTCTGGTGCGCGGCGTGGTCGCCGAAGCCGCATCGGAAGCCATCCGCAAGCAGCAGAACATCGAGGTCGACGCGGTGGACGAATGCCCTGTTCGCGGCGATCCGGCGCTGTTCGCGGTGCTGGTGCGCAATCTGGTCGACAACGCGATCCGCTACAGTCCGGCCCGGGCCGATATCCGCGTCGATGTCATGTGCTCGCATGACTGCGTGCAGCTCAGTGTCGAAGACAGCGGCCCCGGCATGAAGGAGGAAGACATGGCGCGATGCGGGGAGCGCTTCTTCCGCGTCCTCGGCAGCGGCGAAAGTGGCAGCGGGCTGGGCTGGTCCATCGTTCGGCGCATCGCCTCCGCGCAGCACGCGACAGTGCGCATCGGGCGGTCCAGCCGCCTGGGTGGCCTCGCCGTGAATGTCGAGTGGACTGCCACCTGAATGCCGCGCGGGGATCATTCGCCCGGACGTTGAAGCTACTGCGGCTACCGTTTGCAGAAGCAATAGACGAACTGCTGGGGCAGCCGGCTGCGGCAGGAATTACGTCGTCTACAGCCATGGTCAGATGGGCTGCGACAACGGCGTGCACCAGTGGCTGCAAGATGTCGAGAGAGAATCGCGGTCCGGGGATAGAGTTCGACGCTGACACCGCCCCTTCCAACCACGATAACAGTGCTGAACAMGAGGTCATGTCGCGCGCCCAGAATCGGTTCGAGCTGGGGCTTGAGCCGGCGGGCGATCAGCATGCCTTCGCGCTGCGGAGTACTCGAAGTGCCCAGATGTCCTTGATCCTGGACGGGGCCTCCTGGCCGATGATCTTGCCCTTGTTCCATGGCTCGCGGTAAACAGCGTTGACATTGGATCCCATTGATCTCCCATCAAGTTGAGGAACCTCACAAGACGCGCCTATCAAAAATCAGCGCACTTGCCCTGGTTCAAGGCGGCAGGCGAACCAAGGATGAGCCACTGCCGAATGGTCGGTGCTCGGTCGGCCAGGCTCTCATGTCGGAAGTCAGCGCTCTGGCTCAGCTATGAACTCTCAGACCGCGCCTGCCCGCTTTTCAGCTCGGCAAACCAAAGTACCTAGCCCGTTATGAGGCCGTTCTGGCGAGCAAAGTGGAGCGCCTGCGTTCGGCTCTTGACCCCAAGCTTTCGAAAGAGGCGCCAAAGGTGGACCTTGACGGTGTGCTCGCTGATATCCAGCCCGGCCGCGATCTCGCGATTTGAGAGCCCGCCCGCGAGCATCGAAATGAGTTGAACCTGACGCTTCGAAAGTTTGGTCTCAGATTCCTCGTCTCCATCCATAGCCGCGGCTAGTTCAGGGTTCGCGTCAGCATTCAGAAGCCCTCGCAGCGCCGCGGCGAGTTCCGTCGAGCCGAGTGACTTCTCGATGTAAATATCAGCGCCCGCCTCGATGCAGGCCTCCTCGTAGTCGCTCGCCGGAGATGCGGAGTAGACCGCGAGCGGAACCTTCGGGAAATCCGCTCGCACAAGCTTCACGCCCTCCGTGCCCTTCGCATCCGGAAGCTGAAGGTCAAGGCAAACCATGTCAGCAGGGCCGTCTTTTGCAATAGCTGGCGCAAGCTGGGCGACACGGTCGAGTTCGATGACCTTGGCTCCAGGACGCAATCTGCGCAAGACCATCGATACGGCGTCTCGCATCATCGGATGGTCGTCGACTACAAATATGTTCATTCATTCACCCAAGGAAACGGTTGTTGATGCTTAAGGAGTACAAGGCTACCCTGCGCCCTGAACGTCTGTGCGCCCTGGATGTTGCCCCACATACAGTACACCATGCTAATTCGAGAACTTTTCCCCGGCACTCGAAATGGGCCGTAGACGCCCCGCTCGACGTACCACCTCGTCCGCAGATCTCGGCCCGTCGAATGTCGGTCGGCCCACCAGCCCAAAGCCGCCAGCAGCCAGATGGACATCCCACTCCAGGCCACCAAATGCTGGGGGGCGGTGGACCGACGTTCTTGCCAACTGGCTCACGACGAGAAGCCCGATGTAGAGTCGATGTGTCGCGGCGGCGCGCCCAAGGAAGAGTTCATCAAGGCACCAGGGCGGGAGCGCACCTCAGAGCTGCGATTTCGAATCGACCTCAAACTTTCCTGAGGGAGAGTTAGGACCTATGGGGCAACATGGCCCACAGAACGCCATCTTTGAAGACAAAGTGATGGTAGATGGCGGCGGCCGCATGTAGGCCGGCAAGCCACATGATGGCGTCGCCCAGGATCTTGTGTACTTCCCCCCCAATCGGACAGCTTCGCGAGGGCGGAGTCTGCGATTATGGGCATCTGGTCGACGCGCACGCTGCCCAGCAGCGTCAGCGGATGAGCCTCGCTGCCCAGTGCCAAGAACGCGGTGGCCGGCAAGGCGAGGAGAAGCGCCCACAGCGCCAAGTGCATCAGCTTGGCCGTGACGTGCATCCAGCGAGCCATTGAGAACCGCGGCGCCGGTGGGCGCAATGTCACCCAGACGAGGCGCAATGCAGTCAAGACCAAGACCAATGTCCCCAAGGTCTCGTGCCAAACAATGTCACTTCGGGTTGCTGGGTCAACCCCCCGCCGCATTAGCCTTCCGAAGCCATCAGGCCCAAGGGTGAAGGCGGCGGTCACGACAACAGCAGTGAGCCAGTGAAGGGTCCGGCTCAGGAAGTCGTAGCGGGCGGTGCTCTGTTGATTCATGAGGTCTCCATGGAACAGAAGCGTGCGAGTCGTCGATTAACCGATGATAAAGCTGACGCCGCGGCTGATTCGAGCAGTTGGTCTGCGGAACCGACGACGGCAACCGCTCAGCAACTGAGCGACGTCATCAAGGTCGCTGGCTACAGCCCGTTGGTCACTGACGGCACCTCGCCCATTCCCGCTCGACCAAGCGARGCGGCTGCTGCTGCGGATAGTCAAGGACCGCCCGGAAGGCTTCGCAAATTTTGAGCCGCTCATCCTGACTTGATTTGCATCAATGGCGAAGGCGGTCCTTGCGAGCATTGTGGAAACACCGAGTGCTGTCCGAGCGCTCAAGCTGCGTATTTCGGCGAACGTGACCGGCGATTTCGGGAACGTGACCGATTTCGATCGGATGCTGGGTTGCGCGGAGGAGATTGTAGAGATGGGGTCGATTTGAAGGGCTGAAGTACCTCCGTGATGGGTGTGAGTGAGAAGCCGATGCCTGTATGTGACGAAGGGCTTTGTCTTCTTTGTCTTGCTTCTTTTAACTCGTGGTGTTGGGGCCCTGTGGAGCTTGTGGACAGCCGACGGCCTGTGGGTGGGCGCGTGGTCAACCCGCAGGGTTGTCCATCCGGCCATCCACAGGAGAGCGCCTTTGGCGCTCAGTCGGGGAGCCCGCGTCAGCGGGCCTGTCCACAAATCCACAGGGCGTGTCCCTACCGCGGCTCGACAGCGCTGTCTATGGATTCGATAGGCGCGTCATCGGCATCACCCGCGCCGCTGGTCTTTCCCGGTCGCAGCGACTTGCCCTTCAACGCCAGGCGATGACTGCGCGAGAGCAGCCGGTCGAGGATCGCGTCGGCGACCGTCGCATCACCGATCCACGCATGCCAATGCTCGATGGGCAGCTGACTCGTCACGATCGTCGGGCGCGTGCCGGCGCGGTCGTCGATGATCTCCATCAGATCCGAACGCGTGGGTCCGTCCAGCGAAGCCATCCCCCAATCGTCCAGGACGAGGACGTCCGTGCGGGCTACTGCCGCGAGCCATCGGGCGAAGCCGCCGTTGCCATGCAGGATGCGCAGATCCTCGGCCAGGCGCGGTGCGCGCAGATACAGCGCCGAGTGCCCGCGCCGGCACGCGTACTGCGCCAATGCGCAGGCCAACCACGACTTGCCCGATCCCGCGGGCCCCGTGGCCAGAATCGCTGTCCCGTCCTCGACCCAGCGCGACAGCGCCAGGCTCATCAGCGCGCTGCGCTCGAAGCCGCGCCCGGCACGGCCGTCGACATCCTCGATGCAGGCCTGCGGGTACTTGAGCCCGGCCCTCTTCAGCAGTGACGCACGGCGCTTGTCGCCGCGGTGGTGCACCTCGCGATCGACCATCAACGCCAGGCGTTCCTCGAAGCTCAGCGTCGTGCTCGCGTTGCTGGAGAGTTGTTCCTCGACGGCCAAGGCCATGCCGGCGAGCTTCAGATCGCGCAGTTGCGCCAGGGTGTTGTTCATCATCATGGGGAAGTCCTTCGGTGCTTTGTGGATCATTGCCGGGCATCAGTGGTAGTACGCCGCGCCGCGCAAGTTGTCGTGCTCGGGCGCCACCCACTCGGGCTCAGGCTGCGGGCGCTTCACGAGATCGCCTCCATTGACCAGGATGTCGCGCACATGGCGGTATTGCCCACCGCCCAGCTCGAGCGCCAGCGCGCAGGCGGCCTCGACGCGCTGCGGGCCGTAGCGCTTGGCCAGGCTGAGCAGGCCCAGACAGCTGCGGTAGCCGTGCTCGGGATGGCGGAATCGCTGCAGCAGCTGGGTCACGAACTGGCCGGTGCTCGTGCCGATTTCGCCTCCCCAATGGATCAGCCGCTCGGGCGTCCATTGCTTGTGGGCGCGGTGCGCTGCCGGCATGTGCTCGTCTCGCGTGGTGAAGCCGCCGCGCAGCGAGCTGCGGGCGTGGCAGGCCACGCGCTGGCCGCGGTGCAGCACCTCCACCAGTGCGTCCGTGATGCGCGCCTCCAGCTCCAACCCCACCAGCGAATGCGGCACGCTGTAGCGGTGGCCCTCGATCTCGACGTGGTAGTCGATGTGAGCCTTGACCGTCTTGAAGGTGACCCATTGCCAGCGCTGCGCGGGCAGCGCTGAGAGCGCCGGGGCGTCGAGCGTGGCGAACAAGCTCGCGCGGCTGCCCTCGAGCTTCTGGAACTTGCGGTTGTTCAGCGACGGCAACAACTCGGCGATCGCCGCATCGGCGGCGTGCACATTGGCCAGCACCGTGTGGCGCAGCCTGGCCAGAATCCAACGGGTGACGACCTGGACCGAACTTTCTGCGGCGGCTTTATCCTTCGGGAGAAACGGCCGTGCCGGAAGGAAGGAGACGTCATAGTGGCGCGCGAACTCGCGTACCGTCGCGTTGAGCTTGGGCTCATAGCGGCAGGCCTCGGAGACGAGCGAGCGCGGGTTGTCGGGAACAACGAGTTGTGGGCAACCGCCGTAGAAGCTCAGCGCGCGCGCCAGCGCACCGAGCCACGAGCGCATGCTCTGGTCGGCCGTGGCGCATGCAAAGGTGAAGCTGGAGGCGCCCATGGCGGCGACGAAGACCTGCGCGCGCGTTCCATCGGCCAGACCCAGCGTCGGGCCGGCGTAGTCGATGAACAGCTTCTCGCCGGCGCGCCGCTGCTGGCGCATCGAGCGCTTGAGGCTCTTGGCGAACTTCTTGTAGTGCTCGCAGAACTGGGTGTAGGCCCAGGTGCGTCGACCCTCGTTCGCCGCTCGGTACTCCTGCCAGAGCAGCACCAACGTCACGCCCTTGCGGCGCAACTCGATGTGAATGAGCGCGAAGTCGGGCTCGACCACGCGGGTCTCGGCGGCGCTGTGTCCGAGCAGCCGTCGTTCAAGCGCGGCCTCGTCCAGATCGGCCGTCGCTTCCCAGTCCAGCCCGGCTGCGCTCGCCAGGCCAAGGTACTTGGCAACCACGCCCTTGGAGATGTTCAGGCTGCGCGCGATGCGCTCGTGCGACAGCCCGCCCGGGTACTTGAGTCTGAGTATGTCCTTGATCATGCGTAGTATGTTTTGCAAAACATGCTACGCAGAATGTTGCGACCGAAGTAATGTGCCATGGTCGGGTCTGTGTGAGCGTCGGTGCGCTCACAGGTGGCGATTGACACAACATAAATTGTCGCGTGTTCTGGCAAGCCTTCTTCATTTCGGAGGTTTGCCATGTTCGAGACTCTCTATCGCTGTAACGCTGCCATCGCTCGGCACCGTGCAGGACCATTCGCTGACGAGCGCGAACGCTTCCTGCGACACCGCGCCGACCAAGGCGGTACCCTCGCCACGCTGCGCACGATCGCGAAGTCCATGCTGTGGGTTGCGACTCGCATGTCGCCTGAGGACTGTCGTGGTATCAATGTCGCAAGGCTTCACGAGATCGTCTACGACCCACCGTCGCCGAAGCCCGCGACGGCGAAGATGTTCGTGGAATGCGTTCGCCCGTGGCTGAAGTTTCTCGGATGGTGGCGCGAGGAGCGAGAGCCGGTCCCATTCGAGCAAGTGCTCGATCGCTTCGTGTCATGGATACGCGATGAACGTGGCTTGAGTCCGTCGACTGTCGACGTATGGAGCCGGCGAGTCGCGAACTTCTTGCGTTGGTGCGGCAGAACGGGCCGCGACCTCGCAAAGCTGCGTCCCGACGACATCGACGCCTACTTCATCGCCTTCGGTTCGCAACGATGGTCCCGCGTGTCGGCCAGTACTTACGCCTCGGTGTTGCGTGTGTTCCTACGGCAGGCGGCGTCAACCGGAGCATGTCGCCTGGGCTTGTCCGAGTCAATTCTCGGCCCTCGGAGATACAAGCTGGAGACGCTTCCGTACGCGCTGCGCTGGGACGATGTGCGACGGGTCCTGGCAAACGCTACGTCAGACACGCCGCGCGACGTGCGCGACCGAGCGATCCTCATGTTGCTGGCGATCTACGGCTTGCGCGCAGGCGAGGCTGCTGCTCTCCGGCTGGATCAAATCGACTGGACAGGCCRCCAGCTACATATTGGGCGRTTCAAGCGCCGGCAGCCGCAGGTCTATCCATTGCAGGCTTCGGTCGCGGACGCCCTCGCGCGCTACATCGACACCGGGCGGCCGCCCGTGCCTCACTCCGAGGTCTTCATCAGCCTGCAGGCTCCGCGGGAACCTATTGGTGCGCAGGCAATTTACTACGTCGTGAATCAAAGACTGCGCGCGCTGGGCATCGAGGCGGCGCATAAAGGTCCACACGCATTTCGGCATGCCTGTGCGGTCAAGCTGTTGGGCGCGGGAATGACGCTCAAGGAGATCGGCGATCACCTGGGCCACCGCAGCACCTCCGCCACGATGATCTATGCCAAGGTCGATTTGGGTGCGCTGCGCGAGGTCGGCGACTTTGACCTGGGAGAGCTGCAATGACCGCGCTCGAGGTCGTTGAGGTCTATCTCGCCTCGCGTCGGGCGCTTGGCGTGCGCCTGGAACGCGACGCCCGATGGCTGCGACAGTTTGTGCGGGAGACGGGCAACGTGCCGCTGTGCGACGTCACGCCTGAGGCCGTCGCCGGCTTCTTGCGCGGACGCGGCGCACTGAGCGCAACGTGGACCTGCAAGTCCAGCGTGCTGGCCGGCCTGTACCGCTTCGCCTTTGCCCGTGGCTACGTCAGCGCCTCACCGTTGCCTGAACGTTCGCCGAAGCTGCCGCCGCAGCAGACGCCCTACGTGTACTCCACCGACGAATTGCGGCGACTGGTGGATGCCACTGCGGTGGTGTATCACAGCGGCTGTCGTTTGCGGGCGGCTACCTACCGGACGTTGCTGTTGCTACTGTACGGCACGGGGCTGCGCATCAGTGAGGCGATCGGGCTCACGCTCGGCGATGTGGACCTGGCCGAGCGGGTGATCACCGTACGCAACACGAAGTTCTACAAGACCAGACTGGTGCCCGTGGGGCCGCGACTGGCCGATGAGCTTGCTGCTCATCTTGATCGGCGCGGTGCGCTAGCGTTCCCAGACGGTGCGGATTCTGCCTTCCTGTGTTCGAACACCGGCCATCGCCTGACCTACGAGTCTGTCATCACATTGTTCCAACGGGTTCGGGCCGCCGCAGGGATCGCCTGCCCGTCGGGAGAACTGCGACCGCCACGGCTTCATGATTTGAGGCACACCGCGGCCATGCACCGGGTGGTGGCGTGGTACCGCGACGGCAAGGATGTGCAGCGGCTGTTGCCGCAGTTGGCAACCTACCTGGGTCACGTCGATATTAGTTCGACCCAGCGCTACCTGCGGATGACACCGGAATTGCTGCAGGAGGCCAGCCGCCTCTTCGCCATCTATGCGCAAAAGGAGGCAGACCATGACTGACCGCAACCTGCTGGGGCCATGGATCCGGCGATTCTTGTTGGAGCATCTGGTCACCGAGCGCAACCTCGCTCGCAACACGCAGCTCAGCTACCGAGATACGCTTACATTGCTGTTGCCGTTTGCGAGTGTTTGCGCCGGCGTGGCGATTGATCGCATGTCGGTGCAGGACCTATCACCTGACACGGTTCGTTTGTTCCTGTCGCACCTCGAGCTCGAGCGTGACTGCAGCGTTGCAACGCGCAACGTACGGCTCAGTGCCATCCACTCGTTGGCTCGCTTCATCGGCATCCGATCACCAGAGCATCTGTCGTGGTGTACGGAGATGCGCATCGTCCCATTCAAGAAATCAGCCAAGACGAAGATCGGCTACCTCGAGAAGCCGGAGCTCGAAGCGCTGCTGCGTGMRCCCGATCGCCGCACTGACCTCGGGGCCCGCGACCACGCGCTGCTTCTGTTCCTCTACAACAGTGGTGCTCGCGCTGACGAAGCGGCGCGACTGACCGTCGGCAACTTGCAACTCGGCACATCGCCATCGGTGCGCATCCTTGGCAAGGGCAACAAGTGGCGTGTCTGCCCGTTGTGGTCACCGACGGTATCCGCGCTGCGACCGCTGGTCGGCGCCCGCGCGTCAGGCGACGCGGTATTCCTCGGCAGAACGGGAGAGCCAATGACGCGGTTCGGTGTGAACCGTCTGGTCACCGTCTACGCAGACCAAGCACGCAAGCAGGTGACAACCTTCGGAACCAAGCGAGTGGGTCCGCACACCATTCGACACACAACCGCGGTCCACCTGCTTCGCGCCGGGGTAGACATCAACACCATTCGCGAGTGGCTTGGGCATGTCTCGCTCGACACGACCAATGTGTACGCCGAAGTCGACCTCGACATGAAGGCCAAGGCGCTTGCAGCCGTCGACATCACTGGACTACCAGAGGTGAAGCGTCGCCGGCAGCGACTGCCGTCCCTTATGGAATTCATGCGGGGTCTGAGCTCGTAGGCGGGTCAAGACAGTTATGTGCGCGGCTGCCACCGCAGTTCCCCCGCAAGGAGCGGTGTGTTCAGGACTGCCGCCACATTACTTCGGTCGCAACATTCTGCGTATTTCCATGCGTTGCTGTGGCATCAGTTCTGCGGCCCAAAGGCCGCGAGGCTATGCCCCAGCGGTGGTTCATACGCAACACCAGCACCGACCCCTTGACAGGCCGGCGACCGCACTGAAGCGGTCATAAAAAGTCAGTCGGTCACGTCACCGAATTGACCGGTCACGTTCCCGAATTCGGCGGTCACGATGCCGAAACGGTCGGTCACGCTCTTCCGAAATACGCATCAAGCCACAAGGTAAGTAGTCATGAAGCTCATAAGTATCTTGGCTGCGGCCGCAGCGGTCACGCTTGCCGGCTGCTCCTCATTTCCCGGCTGGGGAGCCAAACAGGCTGAGGAACATGAGGCGCATCACCCGGCGGCTGAAACCGCACCGAAGGTCGACCCGGCGAAGTTCGACCAGCAAATGAAGACGATGCAGGAGATGCATCAAAAGATGATGGCAGCCAAAACGCCGGCAGAGCGTGCCGCGCTGATGAAGGACCATATGAAGGCGATGCAGGACGGCCTGGCGATGATGGGTCAGATGGGCGGTGGCATGCCGATGCAGGGCGGTGGCATGTCCTCGATGCCCGGCGGCCCGTCCATGCAGAAGAACATGATGCAGCGTATGGACATGATGGAAATGATGATGCAGATGATGGTGGACCGCGAGGCGGCAATACCGCCTTCGGCTAAGTAGCCACATCTGTCGGGGAGCATTGAGATGGATA